>DATCMG010000381.1:0-3266 GCA_036563555.1 Roseomonas sp.
GGCGACCTGCTCTACCTGCCGCGCGGCTGGTACCACGACGCCCTGGCCGAAGGCCCCGCCTCGGTCCATGTGGCCTATGGCGTCCATGCGCCCATCGGGCTTGACCTCGCCAATATGCTGGCCGAGCGGGCCCTCCAGGACGCCATCTTCCGCCAGCCCTTGCCCCGCCAGGACGGCACGGCGGCCGCCCAGTTCGCCCTGACCAGCCGCGCCGCCCAGCTCGGGCAGCGCCTGGCAGAGCTGGCGCGGGATCCGCAGGTGCTGCAGGTCCTGGCCCGCCATGTCGCGGAGGCGCGCTACCATCGCGGCGGCAATCACCTCCTCGGCGCCCGGGGCCTTGAATCCGGCCAGCCGGAGGAAATCCCGCCTGCCGGGGACGGCCCGGGCTTCCGCATCATCGCCCCTGGCGTGAAGCCGGTCCGCCGTGGCGCCGAATGGGTTCTCAAGACCCCATCCGCCACCCTGCCCCTTACCCCGCCAGAGGCCGAGGCTGCCAACTGGATCTTCGCCCGACGGGAGGTCGATTCCACCTCCCTCCAGGCCGCCCACCCCGGGGTGGACGCGACCGCCCTGCTCACCCGCCTGACCGATGCCGGAGCCCTGGCCATCCTATGAGCCCCCTCCGCATCGCCACGCTGTTCCTGGCCTTCGCTGGGTCCGCCCTCGCCCAGCCCCCCGGTCCACCCCCGCCCGCCTTCAGCTGCGTCGGCGCGGAGGAGCTGGAGGATGACGTCTTTGAAATCCCCTTCGCCGCCGGGCGCGACCGCCTGACCGACGCCGCCCGCGCCAACATGGATGCGGCCATTGCCCTGCTGAAGCGCGAACCCGACCGCAACGCCTGCATCCTCGGCCATGCCAGGCGCGAGGGCGGACAGCAGACCAGCGTCCAGCTTGCCGCCCGCCGCGCCCGCGCGGTGCGGGAGGCGCTGCGCGCCGCCGGCCTATCCGATTCCCGCCTCCGCTCCGAGGCGCGCGTCGCCGGCTTCAGCCGCACGACCCGCAACGCGGTCGCCCGCAGCGTCTCCATCGTGGTGATGCCCGTCTCCGCGCCACAGCCGGAACGGGTTCCCCCCGCCCCCCCAGCCGAGGCACCGCCACGCGAGACCACCCCTCCGCCGGCCGCCCCCCCGGCGGAGGCGCCGGCGCGCGAGACGACACCGCCGCCGCCCCAGCCCCCGGCGGAGGCCCCGCCGCGCGAAACCACGCGCCCGCCCCCTGCCCCACCCGCGGAGCCACCGGCACGCGAGGGCGCACAGCCCCCGGCTGAGCCATCGGCGCGCGGGGGGACGACCACCCCGCCGGTGGAGAACCCACCGGCCGGCAAGACGGATTAGACCGGCCAGGGCGTGCCCTTATCCCTGCGGGATGAGGGCTGCGTTCACCGCCTCCGCTGCCTCGAAGGCGACCCAATGGCCGGCGCCCCGGATGATCAGTGGATCCGTGCCGCGCGCGCGGAAGAAGGCGACCCGCCCCGCCATATGCGGGACGACCACCGCGTCGTGCTCGCCATAGATCACGGAGAGGGGAACCCGGACAGAGTCCAGCGCGTCCCGCAGGGCTGTGGGGCTGGTGACGTTGCGGCTGCGATAGCGGGCGTGGTCGCTGTTCCAGGCCTGGATGGCCAGGGCCTCCGCGTCGATCCGGGCGCGGTCGAAGATCATCAGCCGGGCCAGGTTCTCCCGATGGGCGGCGGTCCGTTCCTCGCCCTGCCGGTCGCGCACGGAAACGAGGGGCACCGGTTCGCGCGGCAGGCCGAGGGAGCTGGCACCGAGAAGGGTCAGGGATTCGACCCCCGCCCCGTGCCGTGCCGCGACATGTCCCGCGATGGTGGCCCCGAAGGAGAAGCCGACCAGATCATAAGTCGCGCCGGCACCGAGGCGCCCGGCGATGCCGGCCGCGACGATGGCGGCCAGGCCCCAGAGATCGGTGCCCGGCGGCGGGAGGTCAGATTCGCCTAGGCCGGGCAGGTCGGGTGCGAGCACGCGCCGGTGGTGGGCGAGCGGCTCGATGTTGCGCGCCCAATGCCGCCAGGAGCCAGCGCCGCCATGCAGCAGCACCAATGGGCGGCCCGCCCCCCATTCGTGCCAGACTAGCCGGCCCGGGCCGTTGGGCGTTTCCGCCGTGGTGGCGGTGGCAGCGAGGTGACCCAGCCGGCTGCCGGGAACGAGGCTTTGCATGGGGCGTTTCTGCGGGAAAAGGCGGTCCGGGGGAATTGCCCCTGGTCGAGGAATATCAACGATTCTTCTTGGTTGTTTATCCAATAGATAACTTGACATCATGGTGAATACCGCTGCGATCCTCGGGACGGCTTTCGCAGCCCTGGCCCAACTGCGTTATCCTGGCTACCGAGGAGAGAGCCCATGGTCACTTCCCTTCCGCGGCGCGCCCTTCTGGGCACCGCCGCCCTGGCCGCGACGGCCGGCGCCGCCCGCGCGCAATCAGGGCCGACGCTGCTCAATGTCTCCTATGATCCGACGCGGGAGTTGTACCGGGCCTTCAACGCGGCCTTCACGACCCGTTGGGCGAGCGAGAATGGCGGGCAGCGCGTCCGGGTGAACGCGTCCCATGGCGGATCGGGCGCGCAGGCGCGAACCGTGATCGACGGCCAGCCAGCCGATGTGGTGACCCTGGCCCTGGCCTATGACGTCGACGCGATCGCGGAGCGCGGGCTGATCCAGCGCGACTGGATCACCCGCCTGCCGCACAACAGCGCGCCCTATACCAGCACCATCGTCTTCCTGACACGGAAGGGAAATCCGAAAGGGCTGCGCGACTGGGGCGATCTGGCGCGGGAGGGGGTGAGCCTCGTCACGCCCAATCCGAAGACCTCGGGCGGGGCGCGCTGGAATTACCTGGCGGCCTGGGCCTGGGCACGCCGGCAGCCAGGCGGCTCGGATGCCACGGCCGAAGAATTCCTGGGCAAGCTGATGCACAACGTGGCCGTGCTGGACACGGGCGCGCGGGGATCGACCACCAGCTTCGTGCAGCGTGGCCAGGGCGACGTGCTGCTGGCCTGGGAGAACGAGGCCTATCTGGCGATGAAGGAGTTCGGGGAGGGGCAGTTCGACATCGTCGCGCCGTCCCTCTCGATTCTTGCGGAGCCCTCGGTGGCGGTGGTGGACCGCAACGTGGACCGGCGCGGCACGCGCGCAGTGGCCGAGGCCTATCTGCGCCACCTCTACAGCCGTGAGGGACAGGAGATCGCGGCGCGGAATTTCTACCGCCCGCGCGATCCCGCAGCACTTTCCGCGGCGAGCGTGCGCTTC
>DATCMG010000411.1:0-2320 GCA_036563555.1 Roseomonas sp.
CGCGACCTCATTGCCGCGAAGCGGTTTCTGCGCAAAGCCCTGAAACGGCATGGCCGGCCGGAGAGGATCGTCATCGACGGCAGCCAGACCAATCGCGAAGCCATCCCGTCGTGTGATGCCGAGAGCCGGCTCCAGGACAGACCGGGGTGCACGCTGAAACCGATCAGGATCCGGCAGAGTCAATATCTCAATAATCGGATTGAGCAGGATCACCGCGCCGTCAAACGCCGCGTGCGTCCGATGCTCGGCTTCAAGTCCGCTGACAGTGCCCGCGTGATCTTATTGATCTTCACGCGACGGGTGTAACATAGGGCGGTGTCGGTCCTCGTGAGGAGGTGCGCGATGGAAGGCAACGTTTGGCGGCCGACGCATCTGACGTCGGAGCAGATGGAGGAGCGTCGCCTGGCGGCCGCGACGCTGTTGCGCCAGGGACAGCTCTCTCAAGCAGACATTGCCCGGCATGTGGGGGTCAGTCGCGCCAGCGTCTGCCGCTGGGCCGCCACCCTGGCCCAAGAGGGCCCGCGCGGCCTGGAAGCACGCCCTATCCCGGGACCATCGCCCCGCCTCGATGAGAAGGATTGGGCTCGTCTGGGCCGGCTGCTGGATCGGGGTGCGGCGGCGGCGGGCTTTGCCACCGAACGATGGACGCTCAAACGCATTGCCGCCCTGATCGAGCGCGAGTTCGGGGTGCATTATCATCCGCGCTATCTGGAGCGTCCGCTCAAGGCGCATGGCTTCAGCGTACAGCGTCCCGCCACCCGGGCGAAGGAGCGCGATGAGCTGGTGATCGCCGTCTGGCCCAAGCGGGACTGGGTGGCGCTGAAAAATCTATGGACCGGCCGTGCGTTGCAAGAGGGCTATGGCAGATGGGTGAGAGACGGTTCGCATCAATCTATCCGGCCTCTGGGGGGAGCCTGAGCTCCGGGCCATCATGGGAATCCGCGCGCACCGCGCCTACTTAGGCGCGAGACCTCGAAGGGCCATTTTTTTCATTAGGCTTGCGGTGCGCCGGGCAACCGTTCATCCATCCTGTCACATCCTTCTCGCGAACCTCGGCGGGAACTCTACTCCTGGAACGTGAGCTGCCGGAGCAGGCTCAGGCTGCGCGTGTGGTGAACACCGCATCGTAAGCACTCTCGCGGAACAGCACGCTCCAGGCGATGCGCGCGAGCTTGTTGGCTAAGGCAGCGGCCAGCACATTCCGGTGCAGCCGGGCTCCGGCGGCGTTCAACCAGCGGCCCAAGCCGTGCCCGTGCCAGTGGCCCGGGTGTTGCAGGAGAACTTGTGCGCCGCTGACAAACAGCGTGCGCAAGTAGCGGTTCCCACGCTTCGACAGACCACCCAGGATGGTGCGATTGCCAGTCGAGATCTGCTTGGGCACCAAACCGAGCCAGGCGGCAAAGTCACGCCCCTTGGCAAAGGCGGCTCCGGTTCCCACCGCTGCCACCATGGCGCGGGCAGTGATCACGCCGACGCCTGGGATGCCCATCAGCCGGCGGCAGCCCCCATCCTGCCGGGCCAGGGCGGTGATGTCCCGGGTCAGCGTCTCGATCCGCTCATCGAGGTGCCGCCAATCCCCCGCCAGATCCTCGATCAGGTGGATCATGCGCGGCGAGAGCACGTCCGTGCGGTGGGCCAAAAGGGTGGGTAGGGCCTCGCGCAAGCCGGCAGGCCCCTTTCTCACTGGGACGCCGCATTCGAGCAGGAAGCCGCGGATCTGGTTGATGACCGCCGTGCGTTGTCCGATCAGCCGCTGCCGCACCCGGTGGAGGGCTTGCAGATCGAGCTGCTCCGCCGACTTCAGGGGCACCGGGCGCATGGTGGGCCGTTGCGCCGCCTCGGCGATCGCTTCAGCGTCACGGTAATCGTTCTTGTGGCCCTTGAGAAACGGTTTGACATACTGGGCCGGCAGCAGGTGGACGTCATGGCCCAGAGCGGCGAGCTGACGCCCGACGTGATGGGCGCCCGCGCAAGCCTCCATGCCGATCAGGCAGGCCGACACATTGGCCAGGCAGGGCAGCAGCTGCCCGCGCGAGACCTTCCGGCGCAGCACGATCCTGCCGCGGGCATCCATACCGATCAGGTGGAAGGTGGTCTTGCCCAAGTCGATGCCGATGGTGGCGATGGCCTCAGTCGCGGTCTGCTGTGTCATGGTATGGCTCCTTCGCTGCGGGGACAAGGGACTGCCAGAATTTCCGTGTACGGGCCGGGTTCATCATCCCAGCCTGAAGCGGCCTTCGAAGAGAATGGCGAACTGGGCTTTCGCCATGCCCCACTCCCGTGGCGGCATCTTCCACTCTTTCTGCATCTGCCTCAAGAC
>DATCMG010000437.1:0-9984 GCA_036563555.1 Roseomonas sp.
CAAGCCCGTGGTGCCGGGCGACCAGATGCGCGTGTATGTGAAGAAAGAGCGTCAGCGCGGCAATGTCTGGAAATTCTCGGCCGAGGCGAAGGTCGACGGCGTGGTGGTGGCCGAGGCCACCTATGCCGCCATGATCCTGGACGGTTAAGCGTGGCCAATATCCATCCCACCGCCATCATCGCGGATGGCGCGGCCATTGCCGCCTCCGCCACGATCGGCCCCTATGCCATGGTCGGTCCCCAGGTCGTGCTGGGGGATGGCGTGCAGGTCGGTGCCCATGCGGTGCTGGACGGCATCACGAACCTGGCCGAAGGCGTGCAGGTCCTTCCCTTCGCCTCGGTCGGGCTGCCGCCGCAGGATTTGAAATACAAGGGCGAGCCCACCCGCGTGGAGATCGGCCCCCGCACCATCATCCGCGAGCACGCGACGGTCCATCGCGGCAGCGTCTCGGGCGAGGGGGTAACGCGCCTCGGCGCCGATTGCCTCATCATGTGCGTGGCCCATGTCGGGCATGACTGCGTGCTGGAGGATCGCGTGATCCTCGCCAACAACGTCATGCTCGGCGGCCATGTGCACATTGGCGACAATGTCTTCGTCGGCGGCGGCACGGCGGTCCACCAATCCGTCCGGATCGGGCGCCAGGCGGTGATCGGCGGCATGAGCGGGGTGGAGCGGGACGTGATTCCCTTCGGCTCCTGCATGGGCAACCGCGCCCGGCTGATCGGGCTGAACCTGATCGGCCTCAAGCGCCGCGGCTTCGGGCGCGAGGCGATCAACGAGCTGCGCGCGGCCTATCGCGGCCTCTTCCTCGGGCGCGGGACCTTCGATGCCCGCCTGGCGCTGGTGTCGCAGGGCCAGGGCAGCCACCCTCAGGTAGCCGAGATCCTTGCCTTCATCGGGGCATCCAGCCGCCGCGGCCTGATGCGTGCCGGCCGTCAGGCCGAGGACGCCGCCGAGGCCGAAGCGGCCTGACGGCATGCCCCTGAAGTCATGACCGAATCGCCCGTCGCCATCGTCGCCGGCGGCGGCGCCATGCCGCTCCGCGTGGCCGCCGCCTGCCGCGCCATGGGCCGCCCCTTCGTGGCCGTGCTGCTGGAGGGCTTTGCCCGGCCGGCTGAATGGGCGGGCGACCGGACGCTGACCATCCGGCTTGGCGCGGCGGGGCAGGCGCTGGATTGGTTGCGGGCCCAGGGCGCCCGCCAGATCGTGCTGGTGGGCGATGTGCGGCGCCCTTCCTTCCTCTCGCTGCGGCCCGATGCCGGGGCGGCGAAGATCATGGCCCGGATTGGCATGCGCGCCTTTGGCGGCGATGACAGCCTGCTGAGCGCCATCCGTCAGGTGCTGAAGGAGGAGGGCTTCGAGCCCTGCGGCCCCACGCGCTTCCTGGCCGAGGCGCAGTGTCCGCCCGGCCTGCTCACCCGCGCCGCGCCCGATGGCACCGCCCTGGCCGATATCCGCCGGGGCATCGAGGTGGTGCATGCACTCGGTGCCGCCGATGTGGGGCAGGGGGCCGTGGTGCAGCAGGGCCTCGTCCTCGCGGTCGAAGCCATCGAAGGCACGGATGCCATGCTCGCCCGCGTGCGCGACCTGCGGCGCGAGGGCCCGGGCGGCGTGCTGGTGAAGCTGGTGAAGCCCGGCCAGGACCGGGAGCTGGACCTGCCCGCCCTTGGCCCGCGCACCGTCGCCGGCGCCATCGCGGCGGGCCTGGCCGGGATTGCCTTCGAGGCGCAGGGCGCACTGCTCGTGGACCGCGAAAGGATGGTCGAGCAGGCGGATTCTGCCGGCCTCTTTCTTATCGCCATCCGCCCGGATGACCATGTGCGGGCGCCAACCACAGGAGCCGCCACATGAGCGACGCCACCCCAAAGGGCAAGTTCCTCCACACCATGATCCGGGTCGGGAACCTGGATCGCAGCGTGAATTTCTACACCCGGATGTTCGGCATGCGGGAGTTGCGGCGCAACGACGTGCCCGACGGCAAGTACACGCTGGCCTTCCTCGGCTATGGCGGCAACGCGGCCGGCGAGGGCGAGATCGAGCTGACCTACAACTACGGCGTCGAGAAATACGAGATGGGCGGCGCCTTCGGGCACCTTGCCATCGGCGTGCCGGATGTCGCCGCCGCCTGCGAGCGCATCAAGGCCGAGGGTGGCAAGGTGGTGCGCGAGGCCGGGCCGGTGAAGCATGGCACGACCATCATCGCCTTTGTCGAGGATCCGGATGGCTACAAAATCGAGCTGATCCAGCGCTGAGGTGTTTCCCGATCCCGTCCGCCTGATCACGGACGCCGCCACCCGCACCGGGGAGGCGGCGCTGGCCCTGGCAGGGAAGGAGCGCGTCCGGCTGGCCGTCACCGGCCTGTCGCGGGCGGGCAAGACCGTGTTCCTCACCTCCCTCGTCGCCAATCTCGTCGCGGCGGGGGCGGGGCGGCGTAGCTTGCCGGCGCTGGAGGCAACCTCCGGCCGCCTTCGCGGTGCCCGCGCCATCCCGCCCGGGGTGGAGGCGACGCCGCGCTTCGATGCCGAAGCCCACCTCGCCGCCCTGGCGGCCCACCCGCCGCAATGGCCGGCGCGGACGGACGACCTCTCCACCCTCTCCCTGTCGCTGACGCTGCGCCGGCACGGGCTCTACGGCCAGTTCCTGCCGGACCGCGAGGTGACACTCGACCTGCTGGACTATCCCGGCGAGTGGCTGCTCGACCTGCCGATGTTCGCGCAGGATTTTGCCGAGTGGTCGGACCAGACCCTCGCGCGCCTCGCCACCGGGATCCGTGCCGCCCCCGCTGCCGAGTTCCTGGCCTTTGCGAATGCGTTGCCAGCAACCGCGCCCGCCGAGGATTCCCTCGCCCGACGCGGCCACACGCTTTATCGCCGCTTCCTCATCATGGCACGTGACGAGCTGGGCCTTCGCTTCCTCCAGCCCGGCCGCTTCCTTAATCCGGGCCCGGGTGGCGATGCCCCCGTGCTATGGTTCTTCCCGCTTCCCGCCGCCGCCCGGAACTCGCCCCTCGGCGATCTGCTGGCCCGGCGGCACGAAGCCTATCTGCGTGACCAGCGCGACCGCTTCCTCGATCCCGTCTTCCGCCGCTTCGACCGGCAGGTCGTGCTGGTGGACGTGCTCGGCGCCCTTCATGCCGGGCGAGAGGCCTTCGAGGACACGGCCGAGGCGCTGGCCGCCATCTCCGCCACGCTGCGCTATGGCCGAGGCTGGCTGGATCTGCTGACCGGCGCCGGGATCGCCCGCGTCGCCTTTGCCGCCACCAAGGCCGACCATGTGCCGGAGGTGAGCCGTGACAGCCTCGCCTCGCTCCTGTCCGATCTGGTGGACGCGCCGAAGCGCCGCGCCGAGATCGCAGGCGCCGGCGTCTCGGTGCATGCCGTCGCCGCGATCCGCTGCACCCAGGAGGCGACCGCGATGCATGAGGGCCGCCCTGCGCCCGCCGTGCGTGGCATCCTGCTGGAGAACGGGCGCTGGGCGACCGTCGATCCTGGCCTGGTGCCCGCCCGGCGTCCGCCCGAAAGCTTCTGGAATGCCTCCTATTTCCAGATGCCCGTCTTCCGCCCGCCGGAACTGGACGCGAATGGGCATGGCGGCGTGCCGCATCTCGGCCTGGACACGCTGCTCTCGACCCTTCTCCGCGACGCGCTGTAATCCGCGGCCCGGCGGGCCATATCCGCCCGGCCATGAGCGAGACCGCCCCCCGCCCGCCCCGCATTCTCCTGGAGGAGGAAGCCGGCTCCGCCCGCCTGGACCTGGCCTGGGAGGCGGGCACCGAGCCCGCGGCCCTTCCGCCGGCCGGCTTCTCCACCCTGTCGCTCCTGGCGATCGGAGTTTCGGCGCTGATCCTCGGCTTCTCGGCCCTGGCGGCGGGCAATTATGTCGCGGAGCAGTTCGCGCGCTCGGCCTGGCTCGGCTGGCTGACCCTCGTGGTGGCGCTGGGCGGCTTCGGGGCGATCCTCTGGGCGGTGGTGCGGGAATTCCGCGCTTTGTTCCTGCTGCGGGAGGTCGACGCCGCGCGCGCCGCCTTCGCACGCGGCGACCTCCAGGCGGCCAAGCTGCATGTCCTGGCCTGGGCGGCGCCGATCCCGCTCGCCGCCCCCGCCATCCCGGCGTTGCGCGAGGCACCGGACATCCCGGCGCTCCGAGCCTTGCTGGAAAGCGGGCCGCTGGCGGCGTTGGATGCAGAGTCGCGTATACTGGGGCGTCTCGCGGCGCTGCAGGGCTTCGCGGCCACGGCCATCAGCCCGTCCCCGTCGCTGGATGCGCTGGTGGTGGGCTGGCGGGGGCTGAGGCTGGTGCGGCAGGTCGCCGCGCTGCACGGAATGCGGCCGGGAATTGCCGCCACCGCTTCGCTGCTGCGCCGCGCCGCCTTCGATGCCGCAACGGTCGCCGCGACCGAGGTGGCGACCGACACCGCCGTGCGCGCCATCGTCAGCAACCCGTTGGTCGGCCATGTGGTGGGCGAGGCCGCGACGGGGGCTGTCGCGGCACGTCGCCTGATCACCCTGGCCCGGGCGACCGCGGCCGCCTGCCGGATCCTGCCGCGCGGCTGAGCGCCACGAGCGTTTTCAGTCGCCTGATCCGGACCGGGCGGAACTGCCCGAACCATGTCCTGAGGGGCCGTCAGCCTCCGACGAGGGTGATCCCTTCCGCGCCGTCGCCGATCCGCGCCAGGCTCTCCTCCCTGCCGAGCGCGACCAGCACCGCGTCGATCGGCGGCGACTGGAGGCTGCCGGTCAATGCCGCGCGCAGCGGCTGCGCCACCTGGCCGAGCTTCACGCCCTGGGCCTCGGCGAATTCGCGCAGCGCGGCATCCAGCGCCGCCCGCTCCCATTCGATACCGGCCAGCACCTCCGCAAGGGCCGCCAGCCGCTCCCGCGCCACATGGTCTTCCAGCGTGGTCGCCGCCTTCGGCTCATACTTCAGCGGCCGCGCGGCGAGGGCGAAGCGGGCGCCGTCAGCCATCTCGATCAGGCTGCGCGCGCGGGGCTGCAGATCGGGAATCAGCGCGGCCACCCGGGCCTTCTGCACCTCATCCACCTCGCCGAGCCGCTCCACCACCTTGGGCAGCAGCGCGGCGGGATCGGCGGCGCGGATGTACTGGCCGTTCAGATGCGACAGCTTGGCATAGTCCATGCGCGACGCCGCCCGGCCGACATCCTTCAGGTCGAACAGCTCGATCGCGCGCTCGCGCGGCACGAACTCCTCGTCGCCATGTCCCCAGCCCAGGCGCAGGAGGTAGTTGCACACGGCCTCGGGCAGGAAGCCCTGGTCGCGGAACTCCAGCGCGCTCACCGCGCCATGGCGCTTGGACAGCTTCGCGCCATCCGCGCCATGGATCAGTGGGATATGGGCGAATTCCGGCCGTTCCCAGCCCATTGCGTCATAGACCATGCACTGCCGGAAGGTGTTGGTGAGGTGGTCGTCGCCGCGGATGACATGGGTGATCGCCATGTCATGGTCGTCCACTACCACGGCGTGCAGATAGGTCGGCGTGCCGTCGCTGCGCAGGATGATCATGTCATCCAGCTCGCTGTTCTGGACGCGCACCTCGCCCTGGACGAGATCGCGCACCACCGTCTCGCCCCCTCTCTCATCCGGGCGCGGTGCCTTGATGCGGATAACGGGTGCGATGCCGGCCGGCGCCTCGGAGGGGTCGCGGTCGCGCCAATTGCCGTCATAGCGCGGCGGCCGGCCCTCGGCATGGGCACGCTCGCGCATCGAGACCAGTTCCTCGGCGGTGTCATAGGCGAGATAGGCGGCGCCCTTCGCCAGTAACTCCTTCGCCACCTCGGCGTGCCGCGCCTCGCGCGAGGTCTGCATCACCGGAGGTTCGTCGGGCGAGAGGCCGAGCCAGTCCAGGCTCTCGATGATCTGCCGCACGGCTTCCGGCGTGCTGCGTGCACGATCCGTGTCCTCGATGCGCAGCAGGTACTGGCCGCCATGGTGCCGGGCGAAGAGGAAGTTGAAGAGCGCGGTCCGGGCTCCGCCGATATGCAGGTAGCCGGTGGGGGAGGGGGCGAAGCGCGTGCGGACGGTCATGGCCCCGTCTATCACCGCCATGCGGAGCTGTTGACCCCTCACGCATCTGTGATCGAATAGTCTAGCATCGGGCCGGATCATGTCTGCCCATGCCGCACCGGCCCCGATCGCCGCACCGACCCTGTCGTTCGCCGAGCGCGCGATAGGCTGGGTCGCGGCCGAATGGGATCGCTGGCCGCTCTGGCTGCCCGTTGCCATGGGGGCGGGGGTGCTGGCCTATTTCGGGCTGCGGACGGAACCGGCGCTCGCCTGGCTTGCCTTGCCATGGCCGTTGCTGGCCTTGGCGCTGCTACTTCGGGACCGGAATGCCCTGGTCGGCGCAGCGCTGGCCCTGGTGGGGGCCGCCGCCCTTGGTTTCGCTGCCGCGCTGCTGCATGCCCGGGCCGCGCCGCCGGTATCCGAACTGCCCCGCACCGCGACGATCGTGACCGGCACCGTTGCCTCCGTGGACCTGCTGCCGGAGGGCCGCCGCGTCACCCTGGACGCTCCGCGGCTGGATCAGGGCCGCCCTCTCGAACGGCAGATCCGGATCCGTCTGCGGGCCAGCGATCCGGCCCGTCCCGTGCCGGGCGATTCCATCACCGTGCGCGCCCTCGTGCGGTCGCCCATGCCGCCCGCCTATCCCGGGGCCTTCGACCTGCAGCGGACCGCCTATTTCTCCGGTCTCGGCGGATCGGGCTTCGCGCTGAATCCCGCCGAGATCACGGCGCATGGCAAGGCACCGTTCTTTGCCAGCCTGCGCACCGCCATCGAAGCCCGCGTGACCGCCGCCCTGCCCGGAGCGACGGGGGCCGTAGCATCCGCCCTGCTGACCGGATCGCAATCCGGCATCCCGGCAGGTGACCTCGCCGCGTTGCGTGATTCGGGGCTGGCCCATCTGCTCTCCGTCTCGGGGCTGCATGTCGCCATTGTCATCGGCATCGGCTTCGTGCTGCTCCGGGCGGCCATCGCAGCCATTCCCCCGCTGGCATTGCGGCTCGATTCCAAGGGGGCGGCGGCGGTGCTCGGGCTGGCGCTGGGCGGGGCCTATACCTTGCTCACCGGGGCGGGGGTGCCGATGGTCCGCTCCTTCGCCATGGCCGCGCTGGTCACCCTCGCGGTGCTCACCGGACGACGCGCCCTCTCGCCGCGCGCCCTGGCGCTGGCGGCGGGGCTGGTGTTGCTGGCGAACCCGGCCGCGCTCACCGGCCCTTCATTCCAGATGTCCTTCGCGGCCGTCCTGGCCCTGATCGCGGCGGCCGAGGCCCTGCGCGGCCCCACTCGTGCCCTGAGGGCGCGTGGCTGGCTGGGGCGCCTGGCAATCGTGCTCCTGGGACTGGTGACGACCTCTATCGTCGCGGGTGCAGCGACCACGCCCTTCGGCCTGCATCATTTCGGGCGGCTCCAGCTCTATGGCGTGGTCGCCAATGCCGCTGCCGTGCCCCTCACCTCCTTCCTGGTCATGCCGGCGGGGATGCTCGCCCTTTTCCTCATGCCGTTGGGACTTGAAGGGCCCGCACTGGTGGCCATGGGCTGGGGCGTGGATGCCACGCTGTTGACCGGCCGCATCGTCGCCGCCTGGCCCGGCGCGGCGCTGTCTGCCCCGCCGATTCCGGCCTGGGGCCTTGGGCTTTTCACGCTCGGCCTGTGCTGGCTCTGCCTCTGGTGGCTGCCCTGGCGCTGGGCGGGAGTTCCGCTGATGGCGGCCGGCCTGCTTTCCGGGTTGGCGGTCACACCGCCCGACCTCCTCGTCTCGGCCGATGGACGGATGCTCGCCATCTCCACCCCATCCGGTGTGTTCGCGGAGCGCGCATCCAGCGGCAACCGCTTCACGCGCGAATCCTGGCTCCGCAGCTGGGGTGAGGACGGGGCAATTCCCCTCCCGCGCGATGGTCAGGCTGCCGAGGGCCTTGCCACCTGCACCGCGCTCTCCTGCCTCTTACGCGCCCGCATCGACGGCTCCGCCGCCATCCTGCTGCGCCAGCCGCCGCGTGAGCTACCCAGGCCGCGGCGCGGTCCGGCCCCTCCGCTTCCGCCCGTACTGGCCGAAACCGGCTGCGGACAAGCGGCGGTGATGATCGCGCTTGAACCCATTCGCGGCCGTTGCCGCGATACGCCCCGCGTGGATCGCTTCAGCGTCTGGCGCGACGGTGCCCATGCGATCTGGCTGAGACCAGACGGCGCGAGAATTCTTTCGGATCGTGCGGCACGGGGGGAACGGCCCTGGGTGCCACCGGTGCCGGTGCCACGGGCACAGCCGCAGAGCGAGCCGCCGGCAGAGACGGAATAAGAAAAAGGCCGGGGGAAGGAATTCCCCCCGGCCCGCATCTTCTACAGGTGCCGCCGGAAAACTCAGTGGTAGCGGCGGACCAGGCCGACCAAGCGGCCCTGCACCTTCACCCGGTCCGGGCCGAAGATGCGCGTCTCGTAGCGTGGGTTGGCGGCTTCGAGCGCGATGGAGTTGCCGCGCCGGCGCAGGCGCTTCAGCGTCACCTCGTTCTCATCCACCAGCGCCACCACGATGGACCCGTTATCGGCCACGTCGCCGCGGCGGATGATCACCGTGTCGCCATCGAGGATGCCGGCGCCTTCCATCGAATCGCCGGCGACCTCCAGCGCGTAATGCTCGCCCCCGCCAAGCATCGCCGCCGGCACCTCGACACTCTCGCCCCCGTCGCGCAGCGCCTCGATCGGCAGGCCCGCGGCGATCCGGCCATAGAGCGGCAGATGCACGGCGGCAGCATCATTCGCGGTCCGCACGGCACCGGGAAGATTCTGCGCGAAGTTCCCGCGGATGACATTTGGCGCGAAGGCTGCCGAAGCGGCCTGGGCGGCGGGCTGTGCCGCAGCGGCGGCGGCCTGCGCGGCGCGCGGCGCCAGGCTGTCCGGCATGCGCAGCACCTCCAGCGCGCGGGCGCGATGGGCGCGGCGCTTCAGGAAGCCCCGTTCCTCCAGCGCCGTGATCAGGCGGTGGATGCCGGACTTCGACTTGAGGTTCAGCGCTTCCTTCATCTCCTCGAAAGAGGGGGAGAAGCCGGTGTTGCGCAGGTGCTTGTCGATGAAGGTGAGCAGCTCGTGCTGTTTGCGCGTGAGCATGGTCCGGGCGTCTCCCTGGGGGCGGGGGGCAGTCTTCTGCACGAACAAACGGGCAACCGACACGGAAGTTCTATAAAAGTTCTCCCGCGTCGGTCAATGCCGCCCTTCACGCGCCGAGAGAGGAAAGTTCCACAATTTCGACCGCGGACCCCGCCGCGGCGGCCGGTGCATGGGGGGGGCGCACCAGAAGAGCATCGGCCCGTGCCAGGGTGGTCAGCATCGAGCTGTCCTGCAGGGCGAAGGGGGTGGCCATCAGGGCACCCGAGGCATCCCGCGAGAGTTCCGCCCGCACATAATCCTGGCGCCGGTCATTCGCCGCCATGTCCCGGCCCAACAGGGCAGGGCAGGTTTCCACAGGACCGGCCGGCAGGCCCGAAAGGCGGCGCAGGGCCGGGATCAGGAAGATCACCGCGCAGACCAGTGCGGAGACGGGATTTCCGGGCAGCCCGAGCAGCGGCGTGCCACGCAGGTCGCCCCAGATCAGCGGCTTGCCCGGCCGCATCGCGATCTTCCAGAAATCCAGCGAGAAGCCCTGCGGGCCCAGCGCGGCCTGCACCAGGTCGTGCTCGCCCACGCTCGCGCCGCCGGTCGTGACCAGCAGGTCGCAGCGGCGCCCGGCCTCGGCCGCGGCGGCGATGGCGTCGCGGTCGTCGCCGGCGATGGGCAGCACCAGCGGATCGCTGCCCGCGGCGCGCACCAGCGCCGCCAGAGCATGGGCGTTGGAGGAAACGATGCCGCCCGGAGGGATGGATTCGCCGGGCAGGACGATCTCGTCGCCGGTCGCCAGGATGCCGATCCG
The DNA here is from genome assembly GCA_036563555.1 of Roseomonas sp. Lineage (GTDB taxonomy): Bacteria > Pseudomonadota > Alphaproteobacteria > Acetobacterales > Acetobacteraceae > Roseomonas. The sequence continues at coordinate 9,917 of DATCMG010000437.1, forward strand.
GGGACGCCGGTGCACCTGCAGCCAGGGATGGTTCGCGGCCGCCGCCAGGCCGATGTCGCGCGCCGTCA
>DATCMG010000439.1:0-6048 GCA_036563555.1 Roseomonas sp.
CGGCAGCCTTCTTTTCGATGGCCTCTGCGACACCATCGGGGAGTTCAATCGTCACATCAGTCATTTCGTTACCCAATCACCCACGGCCTGCGGATACGCCAGATTAAAACCCATCCGGCGCCAGCGAGATGCGTGCTCAAGCATATATGGGCATCTCCCGGCGCAGATTCCGGGCCGAGTGTTGCAGCCGCGCATTTGAGCCCGCCTGGCCGGATACTCAGCCTTGGGCGGGGCGGCGAGAGACACGGCAAGCAGTGCCCGGCGCGTCGGCCTGACCTGGCTCAGTCGCATCTGACGGACATTCCTCCATCCACCACGATTTCCGTACCGGTCACGAAGCGCGCCTCGTCGGAGGCGAGGAAGAGCGCCGCGTTCGCCGTATCCCGCCCATCCCCCGCGAAGCCCATCGGGATGCGCTTCAGACGTTCGGCCAGCAACGCCTGGGCGTCGCCGCCCGCGCGCTGGCCGGCCAGGCGCACCTCCACCATCGGCGTGTGCATCTGCCCCGGCACCACCGTGTTCACCCGGATGCTGCGGCTGGCATATTCCACTGCGACAACGCGGGAAAATTGGATAATTCCCGCCTTCGAGGCCGCGTAGGCCACCTGCGCCGCCCCGGTCCAGCGGATGCCCGAGGTGGAGGCCGTGTTGACAATGGCGCCGCCGCCCTGCGCTTCCATGGTCGGAAGCACATGCTTGCAGGTCAGGAAGACGCTCTTGAGATTGTAGTCGATCTGGGTGTCCCAGACCTCCTCCGGCATCGCCACCGGCCCGCCCTTGGCCGAGCCGCCGACATTGTTCACCAGGATGTCGATGCGGCCATACTCGGCCTTCGCAGCCTCCACCATCGCGGCGATGGAGGCGCTGCTCATCACGTCGCATTCCCCCATCGCGAAGCGGCCGCCTTCCTCGCGGATGCGGGCGGCGGTTTCCTCCATGGCGGAGAGGTTCTTGTCCACGCCATAGACCAGCGCACCCTCGCGCGCGAAGAGCACGGCGGCGGCGCGCCCGTTGCCCCAGCCGGGGCCGACCGAGCCCGCCCCGGTGATGATCGCGACCTTGCCTGCCAGACGTCCTGCCATGGTGCTGTCCTGGATTCCGTTCATGAGACCGGCGCGCGGCGCCAGCCGGTCGAGGAAGCCGATCAGCGCGGCGTTGAAGGCCTCCGGCTGCCCGGCATTGGAGAGATGCGCCGCCGGTCGTTATCGCTGGACCGGCGTCAGGGTGCCGCTCAGCCCCCGGGCGCCCCCTGGGTGTTCACATGCAGCGCGTAGAGCGAGTGGCTGGCTGTCATGAAGAGCCGGTTCCGGTGCCGCCCGCCGAAGCACAGATTGGCGCAGCGCTCCGGCAGGGCGATATGGCCGATCGGCGCGCCGGATGGGTTGAACACGCGCACCCCATCCAGATCAGGATCGCCCATCCCCCAGCCACACCAGAGATTGCCGTCCACATCCACGCGGAATCCGTCCGGCGTGCCCGCGCCGGCCTCCAGCAGCACGCGCCCGTTGCGCAACCCCTCGCCCGCCACGTCGAAGACGCGGATGGTGCGCGGGCGGGAGCGGGACTCGATCACGTACAGCTTCGATTCATCGGGCGAGAAGGCGAGGCCGTTCGGCCCGCTCACATCATCCGCCACCACCGTGGCGCGGCCGGTGGCGCCATCGATCCGGTAGATGCGCTCGGGCAGCTCCTGCTCGGCCTGCAGGCCCTGGTAATGGCCGAGGATGCCGAAGGGCGGGTCGGTGAACCAGATCGAGCCGTCGGACCTCACCACCACGTCGTTGGGGGAGTTCAGCCGCTTCCCCTCGAAGGAATCCAGCAGCACGGTGATCGCGCCGTCATGCTCCGTCCGCGTCACGCGGCGGCCACCGGCCTCGCCGCCATGTTCGCAGGTGACCAGCCGGCCCTCGCGGTCCCGCGTGTTACCATTGGCGAAATTGGAGGGCGTGCGGAAGGGTGAGACCTGCCCCGTTGCCTCGTCCCAGCGCAGGATGCGGTCGTTCGGCACGTCGCTCCAGAGCAGGCTGCGCCAGGCGCCGAACCAGACCGGCCCCTCCGCCCAGCGGCAGCCGGTATGGAGGCGTTCCACGCTGGCCAGGGCCAGGTGGTATTTCTCGAAGCTGGGATCGAGCGCGCGGATCGCCGGATCGGGGTAGCGGAGACTGGGTTCCCACATGGCGCTCACCCCACCGGAACCGGGTCGCCGGGCTCCGCGCCCAGTTCCGGCGCGAAGGCCTCGGGCAGGCCGATTTCGAAGACGTTCAACGTCATCGCGACCAGGGCGTAATAGCCGAGGATGCCGACCAGCTCGACCATGCCACGCTCGCCCAGCGCCTCCACGGCGCGGCGATACAGCGCGTCCGGCACGCGGCGCGTGGCGAGCAGGGTAATGGAGACGTCATAGACCGCCTGCTCCGCCGCATCGCGCAGCACAGGCGTGCGGCGCTCCGCGATGGCATCGACCACCGCCGGATCCATGCTAGCCTTCAGCCCGTCCCGCTTGTGCACGGTCCATTCGTAATGCGCGGTCCAGTGGCGGGCGGTGACGAGGATGGCCAGCTCGCTCAGCCGCGGCTCCAGCGTTGTCTGGTAGCGCAGCAACTCACCCAGCTTCTGGCCGCGGCGCGCCAGCTCCGGGTTCTTGAGCCAGGCGATCATCGGCGCGGGCACGCGGCCGCGAATGCCGGAAATGGCCTCCTGGCACACCGCCTGCTCCTCGGGCGTGCGCTGCGCCTCGGGCGTCAACTCGATCCTGGCCATGTCTTCTCGTTCCTCCCCCACCGCGTCACTGCGCGGCGCGTTCCAGCCTCGCCGGGTTGCCACCCAGGTCGCGCGTCATGGCGATCGCCTCCCGCAGCACCAGCGGGACGCAGAGCGCCTCGGTCTCGGCGGTGAAGCGGTAGAGCGGGACGGAAATGCCGATGGACCCCGCCACCCCACCCCCGGAATCCAGCACGGGGCAGGCGATGGCGGCGATCTGCGGCAGGCGCTCGCCCCGGCTCACCACGGGCAGGCGGGCCTGTGAGTCGTCCAGCGCGATCAGGGCACGGCCATGGGCGCCGCGGCCCAGCGGCTGCGCCTCGCCGACATGGGCGACATCACGCACGAGTTGCGGTGAATCCAGGCGGAAGACGCAGCGGCGCTGGTCGCCCTCGCGCACGAAGAAGGCGGCGCTTTCACGGCTTTCAGCGCGCAACCGCTCCAGCGCGGGCATGACATGGTGCTCCAACCGGAGGGACCGGCGGAACAGGTCCCCCAGCAGCAGCAGGGTGGGGCCGAGCAGATAGCCGCCGGATGGCAGGCGCTTGACGAAGCCATGCCCCTCCAGCGTGCCCAGGAGGCGCAGGGCGGTAGTCATGTTCAGCCCGGCGCGGCGGGAAAGCTCGGTCAGCCCCAGCGGCCCATCTTCCTCCCGGAAGGCGCGAAGAATCACCAGGGCGCGGTCCACCGCCCGGACCCCATCGCCCCCCACATGACCGACCGGGCGAGCCGGTGCGACGGCCCGCAGCTTGCCGCCGGCGGACGGCTCCTCGGTTTCGGGCGGCGGGATGGGGCGTCGCGGCTGCTGCCTGGCCATGGCTGGAGCCTAACAGCCACTTCCATCTGATGGAAGCACCTTACAGGGAGTGGAATTCCAGTCAGTCGGGGACGAAGGTGGCTGCTCCTGCGCCGCGGCTAGGCTGCCTCGCGTGAGCGGTCCCACAGGTTCGGAATCTGGTCGCTCGAATAACCGGAGATGAACTGTTTCGCCCGGCCCTCCAGGTCGAAGACGTGGCGGCTGACGGCGCCGATATTGGCGCCATAAAGATGGATGCTGATGGAGACGCGGTCCCCGAAGGCGTTCACGACCTGATGGATGTCACCAGTTTCCGGGGAAACAGCATCGATGTCTCCCGGCTCCAGCCGCACGGGCCGGGCATCCGCCACCAGACCCCCATCCGGCCCGCGGCTGAAGCCCGTGGAGATCTCCGCACCGCGCAACATGCCGATGAGGCCCCAGACCGTATGGTCGTGGATCGGCGTCTTCTGCCCCGGCCCCCAGACGAAGCTGACGAGCGAGAAGCGCTCCGCCGGATCGCAGTGCAGGAGAAACTGGCGGTAGTATTGCGCGTGCGGGACTGCACAGGCCTCCGGCAGCCAGTCGTCCCGGGCGATCAGCTTCGCCAGCAACGGGCGCGCGGCATGCATGAGCGGAGCACCCGGGGGAAGCGCATCGGCCGCCCTGGTCATGGCCGTGACGAAATCGCGAAGCCTGCCGATGCCCATATCCGCCTCCCCTTCCCTGACGAAGCCGATCTCGGCCGGCGGGGCCTTTGCCCAAGTCGGGATTGCGGCAGGGAGCGGATCGGCGCGGCGCGGTCCTGTCAAGCGAAGCGCGTCAGGCCGGCGCCCGATCCGGTCCCCTCCAGGGGCTGGCGCGCCGGCAGGCGAGCCATCATGGTCCGCCGCCATTCAGGCAAGGAACATATCGGTCTTGGCATCCATACCTTCGGAAAAGGTCGGGCTGGGCATCGTCGGCTTCGGCATCATGGGCGAACGGCTGCTGCGCGCGGCGCTGGACCACGGCACCGCACCCCTGGAACTGGTGGGCGTCTGGGATCCGTCGCCGCAGGCCGCGGCCCGGCTTTCGGCCATCGCGCCCGGCCTGCCGATGCTGGGAAGCGCCGAGGCGGTCATCGCGGCCTGCGACTGCCTGTACATCGCCGCCCCGCCAGCCGCCCACCTGCCCCTCGCCGAGGCGGCGCTGTCCGCCGGGCGCTCCGTGCTGCTGGAGAAGCCCCTCTCCCACGACACGGCGGCCGCGCGCGGCTTCGTGGCCCGCGCCGAGGCGTCCGGGGCGCGGGCCGGGGTGAATTTCCCCATGGCCTCCTCCCCCGCCGTGGCCCAGCTCCTGGCCTGGCGCGAGGGCGACACCCTCGGCACTCCCCAATTCCTGGACATCGAGGTCGCCTTCGCCACCTGGCCCCGCTCCTGGCAGCACGACGCGTCCGGCTGGCTCGCCCGCCGCGCCGAGGGCGGCTTCACGCGGGAGGTGGTGTCGCATTTCCTGTTCCTGACCCGCCGGCTGCTCGGCCCGCTGGTGCTGGAACAGGCCAGCGCGAGCTACCCGCAGGGGGATAGCGCGGAGACGGCCATCGAGGCCCGGCTGAGCGCGGGAGGCATTCCGGTCACCCTGCGCGGCAGCGTCGGCACCACGGAACGGGACGATACGAACAGCTGGACCCTGCGCGGCTCGGCCGGCGCGATCCGCCTGCGGGACTGGTCCATCGCCGAGCGCGAGGGTGCGGATGGCTGGGCCACCTCCCCCGATGCGCTGCCCAATGAGCGCATGCGGCCGCTGGTGCTGCGCGGGCAACTCGACAAGGTCGTGGCGATGACGCGGGGCGAGCCGCAGGCCCTGGCGACACTGCGGGAAGCGCTGGAGGTGCAGGAGATCGTCGAGGCGATCCTCGCCACGGGTTGAACGCCCGACACCGGCGGCCACATGGCCGCCGGTCCTCTCCCGGCCTAGAGGTGGCGCGCGAAGGCGTCGCGCGTGGCGGCCATTGCCTGCGCCGCGTTCTCGGCATGGCGGCGGGCGGCCTTCTCGCTCGCATCCACCTCATCGACGGCCTCGGCGGCCGTCTCGGCACTCTCCGCGAAACCGTCGCGCAGCTCCTCAAGCCAGGCGCGAACCTCCTCGGCATCGCCGGCCTCGCGGAGTTGGGCCACCACCGCGTCCACCTCGCGGGCCATGCGGTCGGGTGTTGCACCGCGCTGCATCACGGCGGAGAGGCGGTTCATGGCCGCACGCGGCGGCGAAGGGCCGCGCTTCGGCGCAGCGGAAGGCGATCGGGCCATGTCGGGCAATCCTCGTCGGCGGGCAGGAATAATATAGGTCAGCATAACTTATGTTCTAGATCTGTTCCAGAGCGGCGCGGCCATGACGGATTCGGCTCCGCATCCCCGGGTGGCCCAGGCTTGTGTATTCCCATGGAGGCGAGATGATTCGACTGATCGCCGCCGCCGCGCGGCGCCTTTCGGAGCGGCTGGATACGCGCACGGCCC
>DATCMG010000441.1:0-7855 GCA_036563555.1 Roseomonas sp.
TAGCCGTAGATGGTCGTGTTGAACTGGTCGTTCGACCGCACGGTGATGAGCTGGAGGATATCCGGATCATCGAGATCCGTGTCCAGGTCGGTGCGGAAGCCGGCCGGCACGAGGAAGTTCGCCTTGCCCGTCTTCGTCTTCCATTCCCGCTGCCGCGCCGCAAGCGGGCGCGGGAAGCCGCCGGGCTGGAAGACCCGCTTGTTGTAATCCTTGAAGATCGAGGGATAGCTCTTCTCGATCGCATCCCGGATACGGCTGTAATCCGCCACCCATTCATCCCAGGGCACATTCGGGTTCGGCGCCAGCGTCGCCTTGGCGATGCTGGCGACGATGGCAGGCTCGGACAGCAGATGCGGCGAGGCGGGCGGCACCATGCCGATCGACGCATGGATGTTCGTCGTCGTGTCCTCGCATGTCACGTGCTGCGGCCCGCTCGCCTGCGTGTCCACCTCGATCCGGCCGAGGCATGGCAGGAGATAGGCGACCTCGCCATTGATCAGGTGGTTGCGGTTCAGCTTGGTGGCGACCTGCACCGTCAGGTGGATGCGCGGCCAGGCAGCCTCCATGCGCTTCGTGTCCGGCACCGCGCGCACGAAGTTGCCGCCAAGGCCGAGGAAGGCCTGGACTCGCCCCTCCAGGATCGCCTCGCAGGCTTCCACCGTGTTCATGCCGGTTTCGCGCGGCGGCTCGAAGCCGTATTGCTCGGCCAACCCGTCCATCGGCACCAGTTCCGGCTTTTCCGTGATGCCGACGGTGCGCTGGCCCTGCACATTGGAATGGCCGCGCACGGGCAGGATGCCGGCGCCGGGCTTGCCGATATTGCCGCGCAGCAGCAGAAGATTGATCAGCATCCGGATGCTCTCGACACCCTTCTTGTGCTGCGTCAGCCCCATTCCGTAGATGCCCATGGTGGATTTCGCGGCGCCATAGACGCTCGCTGCATCCTGCATCTCCTGCCGCTTCAGGCCGGACCAGCGCTCGATTTCCGGCCAGTTCTGGTCTCGGCACCAGGCGGCGAAGGAGTCAAAGCCATGCGTGTGCTGCTGGATGAAGGCATGGTCCAGAAGCGGCACGCGTCCGGCGGCCATGGCCGCGTCATCCGCCTCGATCAGCGCCTTGCAAACCCCGGTGATGGCCGCGATGTCGCCACCCGCGCGCAACTGGTAATACTGGGAGGAAATCCGTGTCTCCCTCAGCGTCAGCATCTCCAGCGGGGCTTGCGGGTTGGTGAAGCGCTCCCAGCCCCTTTCCTTCAGCGGGTTGAAGGTGATGATCGGCACGCCGCGCTTCGATGCTTCCTGCAGCGGGTGCAGCATGCGCGGGCTGTTCGTGCCCACGTTTTGGCCGAAGGAGAGAATGCACTCGGTGACGTGGAAATCATCCAGGTTCACCGTGCCGACCGGCGCGCCGATGGCCTCGGGCAGCGCGACGGAGGTGCTCTCATGGCACATGTTCGAGCTGTCGGGCAGGTTGTTGTGCCCGTAGAGCCGGGCAAAGAGCTGATACATGTAGGAGGTTTCGAGGGAGGCGCGGCCCGAGGCGTAGAAGATCGTCCGCTTCGGATCCATGCCGCGAAGCTCCGCCCCGATCTCGCGGAAGGCGTCCTCCCAGGCGATCGGCACCCACCGGTCCTTCGCCCGGTCCAGCTTCATCGGATGGGTCAGCCGCCCCTTCTCCTCGAGATCATGGTCGGACCAGGTCAGCAGCTCGCTGATGGTGTGGGTCTCGAAGAATTCGAGCGGCACGCGCTTGCGGGTGATCTCCCAGGCCGTGGCCTTCGCACCGTTTTCGCAATACTCGAAGGGATGCGGGTCGCGCGGCTTCGCCCAGGAGCAGGAGACGCAGGAATATCCCCCCGGCTTGTTCTGCCGAAGCAGCACCGCATTCCCGGTCGCGATGCGCTCCTCCCGCAGAAGAATGCCCTCGACCGATCGGACGGATCCCCATCCACCCGCCGGGCCGGGGTAAGGCTTGGTGCTCACATTCCGCTTCGTCATGCCGGCGCTCCGTTCAGATCGGGACCTCTTCCGCCACGCGCGGCTCCTGCGTCGGACAACCACCGTGGCTCACACAAAACCCAGAATACACATCGTGGGCCGGCTTGCGGGCGCGGTTGGTCGAGCCGAGCAGGCGATGCACCAACAACCCGTGCCAGGGCTGAGGAGCATTGTTAGGTCGACAATCCTGCAACGCGCCCATCCCATGAAGGCTGCCTGCTGATCTTGATCCGGCATCCGGAGATTAAAGCGCCTCGTGAAACGGTATTTCGGCCGGGCTGGTGCCCTGTGGCGGCACTGCAACAACCGCCTCCCGAATCATCACGGGTCTGTGAAGACAAGGTGAAGGAGCGCTAGATTTGACCCATGAGCACGTTCCGAGCCCAGGCCATCGCTGGCCGTGTCGTTCTGGTCCATGACATGCCGGACCAGGTCGTCGTTTCCGAATTCGACGCCATGGAGGCCTCGACCCTGCTGCGGCAGATCGAGGATGCTCTGGCGCAGGTGGTGCGCGGCCTGGCCGAGCAGGCTGCCGGCCCACTGCACCCCGAAGCGGTGAACTGAGGCGGGGCCCCGCCCGGGGCCCCTCCCCTTCAGGCCGCCAGCGCTCCGCGGATCGCGGCCAGCGCCTCGGCGGATTTCTCGCCTTCGGGGCCACCGGCCTGGGCCATGTCGGGGCGGCCACCGCCGCCCTTGCCGCCCACGGCCGCCGAGGCCGCGCGGACCAGTGCCACGGCATCCGCGCGGCCCTTTGCCGCCTCGCCCAGTGCGACCACGATGCTTGCCTTGCCCTCGGCGGAGGAGACGAGGCCGACCACATCGGCCGTGCCGCCCTTCAGGATGGCTTCGGCCAAGCCCTTCAGGTCGCGGGGGGGCACCTCGCCCAGGTCGCGCAGGGCGACGCGGAGGCCGGAGACTTCTTCCACTTCGGAGGCCGCGCCGCCGGTTGCGAGCTTGCGGCGCAGGTCGGCCACCTCGCGCTCCAGCTTGCGGCGCTCCTCCACCAGGGCGGCGACGCGGGCGGGCACTTCGGCGGGGGGGGCTTTCAGGGCCGCGGCGGTTTCGCGCAGCGTTCGTTCGGATTCCTCGATCAGGGCGAGTGCCGTGGCGCCTGTGACTGCTTCCACCCGGCGGACGCCGGCGGAGACGGCGCCCTCGCCGACGATCTTGAACAGGCCGATGTCGCCGGTGCGGCCGACATGCGTGCCGCCGCAGAGTTCCAGGCTGTAGACGCCGTGGCGGCTGGTGGCGGCGGGGTCGTGGCCCATGCCGACCACCCGCACCTCGTCTCCGTATTTCTCGCCGAACAGGGCCATGGCGCCGGCCTCGACCGCGGCTTCCGGCGTCATCAGGCGGGTTATTACCTCGGCGTTTTCGCGCACGCGGGAATTCACCTCGGTCTCCACCCAGGCGAGGTCCTCGGCGGACATCGGGGTGGGCTGGGAGACGTCGAAGCGCAGGCGGTCGGGGGCGTTCAGGCTGCCCTTCTGCGCGACATGGTCGCCAAGGCGGCGGCGCAGGGCCTCGTGCAGCAGGTGGGTGGCGGAATGGTGGGCGCGGATGGCGCCGCGGCGGGCGTGATCCACCTCGGCCACCACGGGGGTGTCCTTCGTGGCGGTTCCCGCTTCGACCGTGCCGAGATGGATGAAGAGGCCGAGCTTCTTCTGGGTGTCGCGCACGGCGATCCGGAGGCCGTCGGGGCCGGTGATGGTGCCGGCATCGCCGACCTGGCCGCCGCTCTCGGCGTAGAAGGGGGTTTGGTTCAGCACCACCGCGACTTCGGTGCCGGCGGGGGCGGTTTCCACTTCGGCGCCGTTGGCGACGATGGCCAGGATGGAGGCTTCGGCCCGTTCGGTGTTGTAGCCCTGGAATTCGGTGCCGGTGCCGAGCTTTTCCTTCAGGTCGAACCAGAGGGCTTCGGTCGCGGCGTCGCCGGTGCCGGACCAGGCGGCGCGGGCGCGGCGGCGCTGCTCGGCCATGGCGGTTTCGAAACCGGCGGTGTCCACCGGACGGCCCTCGGCGCGGAGGGCGTCCTGGGTGAGGTCCAGCGGGAAGCCGAAGGTGTCGTAGAGGCGGAAGGCGATGTCGCCCGGGAGGGGCTGGCGGTCGCCGAGCTTCGAGGTTTCCTCGGCCAGCAGGCCCAGGCCGCGTTCGAGGAGGTGGCGGAAGCGGGTTTCCTCCAGGCGGAGGGTTTCAGTGATGAGGGCTTCGGCGCGGACCAGCTCGGGGTAGGCGGCGCCCATCTGGCGGATGAGGACGGGGACCAGGCGGGGGAGCAGCGGATCCTTCGCGCCCATCATGTGGGCGTGGCGCATGGCGCGGCGGAGGATGCGGCGGAGGACGTAGCCGCGGCCTTCGTTGGAGGGGAGCACGCCTTCGGCGATGAGGAAGGCGCCGGAGCGGAGGTGGTCCGCCACCACGCGGTGGCTGGCGCGGAACGGGCCGTCGGGGTCCTGGCCGGTGGCCTCCGAGCTTGCCAGGATGATCGCGCGGAAGGTGTCGGTGTCGTAGTTGTCGTGGACGCCCTGGAGGATGGCGGTGAAGCGTTCCATCCCCATGCCGGTGTCGATCGAGGGGCGCGGGAGGGGGCGGCGCGTGCCGGGCGGCCCCTCCTCATACTGCATGAAGACGAGGTTCCAGATTTCGATGAAGCGGTCGCCGTCCTCATCCGGGGAGCCGGGGGGGCCGCCGGGGATGCCGGGGCCGTGGTCGTAGAAGATTTCGCTGCAGGGGCCGCAGGGGCCGGTATCGCCCATGCGCCAGAAGTTATCCGACGTTGCGATGCGGATGATCTTTTCGTCCGGCAGGCCGGCGATCTTCTTCCAGAGGGCGGCTGCTTCCTCGTCCTCATGATAAACCGTGACGAGGAGCTTTTCCTTCGCGAGGGCGAAGTCCCGGGTCAGCAGGGTCCAGGCATGGGTGATGGCCTGTTCCTTGAAGTAGTCGCCGAAGGAGAAGTTCCCGAGCATTTCGAAGAAGGTGTGGTGGCGGGCGGTGTAGCCGACGTTATCCAGATCGTTGTGCTTGCCGCCGGCGCGGACGCATTTCTGGGCGGTGGTGGCGCGGTTGTAGGGGCGGCGTTCGGCGCCGGTGAAGACGTTCTTGAACTGCACCATGCCGGAGTTGGTGAAGAGCAGCGTGGGATCGTTGCGGGGCACCAGCGGGCTGCTTTCCACCACGGCGTGGCCGTTGCGGGCGAAGTAGTCCAGGAAGGTGGCGCGGACGTCGTTGCTGCTGGTCATGGGGCGACTTTTATTCCGATTCCTCGCGGGAACGCGACCGGGGCGTTTAGCCCGGGGTGGGCGGGGCCGTCGAGGGTGCGGGGGCGAGGGGCATGGGGCTTAGGGCCATGCCAGGCGGACCGTTCGGGGGATGCGGGTGCGGCCTAGCGCGGCCTTGGCGAGGGCTGCGAGGCTTTTGAGATGGGCCTTGGCGGCCGTGAATTGAAGCGGCGTGCGCGGGAGCGGCGGGAGCGGGGCGCGGCGGAGCATTTCGGACAAAAGGGGATCGGGGAGGAGCCAGGGCGGGCCGTTGAGGGCGGAGCGGAGGCCGAGTTTCCGGATGAGGAGGATGAGGGGCATGCCGCCGAGGCGGGCGGCGCGGCGGGTGGCCCGGCAGATGGCGTATTCGATGGAGCGCAGGGGGTGGTTGGGGGCGGTTTGGGCGAGGACTTCGAGGAGGCGGTGCCAGAGGCCGTTGTGGGTGAGGCGGCGGAAGAAGCGGGAGACGGTGTCGGGGCGGCCGTAATGGGCGGGGAGGTTCTTCCAGGGGTCGCCGGGGGTGGAGGCGAGGTGGAAGATGGCGTTCATGCGGTGGCGGAGGTCGGCGATGCGGCGGCCCTGTGGGGCGCGGGGGAGGACGTAGGGGAGGAGGGCGATCCAGGCGTCGTCGGAGAGGGTGGACCAGGGGCGGGGTTGGGTGAGGCGGGACATGGGGCCCTCCGCATGGGTCAGTGCACCCCGACTAAAGGAATTTAGTCCTTTTGTCAAGTCCTCCGATGGGCGAGATCGGCTACGGATAACCGAGATCTGAGCCAAGCAGTACTCTCGTCCAACGGGGGGCTGGCTTGAATCGGGGTCGTACGGGCGGTCTGCCATTACACCTGCCCGTCAAGTTACTCCGGCGCCGGGCCTTCAACTACTGCACCAGCGATGTAGAATTCACCCAACCGTGAGGTGGCGTCCAGATGGCAACAGCTTTCACCGAAAAGCAACTCGACAACTTCTTTAAGGCAGCTTCGTCGCTCAAGCTGTTCAGCAGGGCTGAGCTGAGTGATGACAAGCAGCGATCGCTGATCGAGCGACTATATGTTGATCCGCTTCCCAACGAACAAGCGTTTAAGACTCTGCTGTCAGATAGCACAACTATTCTGATTGGACGAAAGGGAACGGGCAAATCAACCGTTTTTCAGCGCGCTCAACACGAAATCAGAAAAAACAAAATGAATGTTATATCTTCCTACATGGATATAAGAAACGTCTACGAATCTTCGCAGGTAGATCAAGTTGCTGCTGAGAGACTGGAGCAGCAGCAGGGCGCCCTGTCGCCAGCCCAAATAAGGCAGCTTCTTCTTTATAAAAGATTCTTCACTTCGCTGATTGCCGACATTAGGACTGAATTGAATAATCAGGTAAATCAGAGCTTCTTGAGCCGCTTACATGACAAGGTTCGCGGGACATCTAAGCAGGTCTTTGCCGGCCTAGACCGACTTATTGCGCAGCTCGATGAAGCTGAATTTCATGATGTAAGTGGACTAATTCAGGTTCAACGGAGCCGCAAAGCAACTAGGAAGAATATTGGCAAGGATACCGTCAAGGGGGGAGCGAAAGCGTCCCTCACCAATATAGAAGTAGAAGGCGGTTTTGAGATGAGCGACGAGGTTGCTCAAGGCTCAGAGACAGATGACGCCTTTTCAGAGATCCTGATGCGTGTTGTGAACGTCAATAAACTTATCGACGAGCTGCGTGAAATTTTAACTGCTGTTGAAATCAAATATCTTTATATCTTCTTGGACGACTTTTCAGAGCTTCCGGAAGAAGCGATGAAGGTGCTGGTGGATGCGTTAATATCTCCGCTCACCAGGTGGTCCGACTTCATAAAGTTCAAAATCGCAGCGTATCCGGGGCGTGTCTATCTGGGGTCTCTCGACACCACAAAGCTCGAAGAATTTCATCTCGATATTTATCGCCTGTATGGCGCTAACGGCGTGAACAAGATGGAGGAAAAAACAACAGACTTTGTTAAGCGGATAATCGAACGTAGACTCCAGCATTTCTGCAAATCAACGCCGGATACGTATTTCAACATAAGAAGCGATGATATTTGGCGAGTTTTATTTTACTGCTCGATGGGGAATCCTAGAATTCTCGGGCACATAATGCTATACGCGTATGAAACGCACCTACTCTACCAGTCCAAAATCAACATCCAAGCCATACGGGACGCAGCCCAGCGGTATTACGAAGAGAAGGTTCTGCCTATATTTGGCGCGGCCAAATATAGGACCTCGTTCCACGAGCGGTCATCTATTTATTCACTGAAAGAGCTTTTGGAAAGCATTGTCTCCGCTGCCCGATCCATCCGCCAGGACGAGAGACAGAAGGAGGCTCCTTCTCACCGCGGTCGAGTGTATTCAAGCCATTTCTATGTTTCACAGGAATTTGAAGATCTGCTCACTTCTCTGGAGCTCTCATTTTTCGTCACCAAATATTTTGAGCAATCCGACAGGGAGGGCCGACGCGTCAGTGTTTACGCGCTCAATTACGGCCTCTGCAACAAATACCAGATCAGTTTCGGCAGGCCTGCGGAAAAAAGGGAAGATCGCCTTTACTTTGTAGAGCGTGTTTTTGACTATAACT
>DATCMG010000444.1:0-5848 GCA_036563555.1 Roseomonas sp.
GTACGAGGCTGCCTGCTCCCCGCCCGGCGGGCCGGGGTCGAGGATGGTGACCCGGAGCCCCCGGTCCAGCGCTGCCAGGGCCGTAGTGGCGCCTACAATACCGGCGCCGATGACGACGAGATGCGCGCCCTCAGCCGGCATCCAGGATCGCGCGCTTCGCCATCACGGTGACGAGGTGGGCGCGGTACTCGGCGCTGCCATGGATGTCGCCATTCAGACCATCCGGCGACTGGCGGATGCCGGACACCACGTCCGGCGACCAGTTGGCAGCGAGAGCGGCCTCCATCTCGGCCTGGCGGAATACGCCGGGCCCGGCTCCGTTCACTGCCACCCGCACGCCCATGGGACCGCGCGCTACGAAAACGCCGGTCATCACATAGCGCGAGGCCGGGTTCCGCATCTTGGCGTAGCCGGCCTTCTCGGGGATCGGATACTCGATCGCCGTCAGCAGCTCGCCAGGTTCGAGGGCGGTGGTGAACATGCCCTGGAAGAACTCGTCCGCCGCGATCCGGCGGCGGTTCGTCACGAAGGTGGCCCCAAGGGCCAGGGCAGCGGCGGGGTAGTCCGCGGCCGGGTCGTTATTGGCCAGTGAACCGCCCATGGTCCCGCGGTTGCGGACCTGGGTGTCCCCCAGGCTGCCGGCCATGCGGGCCAGCGCCGGGATCGCGGCGGAAACCGTCGGGTCCTTGCTGATCTCGGCATGCCGGGCCATTGCGCCGATGATCAGACGGTCCCCTTCGCGGCGGATTCCGCGCAACTCCGCGATGCCGGAGAGATCGACCAGCGCGGAGGGCCGGTCCAGCCGGTGCTTCAGCGCGGGCAGGATGGTCTGCCCACCCGAGATGGGCCGGGCATCCGGATCGGCCAGGAGGGCCACCGCCTCGGCGACGGTGGAGGGCTTGTGGAAGGCGAAATCATACATCGGGATCAGGCCTCGGCCGGCGCCAGCGTCTCGCGGCGGCCATGCATGACCTCCTGCGCCGCGCCGATCGCCTTGACGATGTTGTGGTAGCCCGTGCAACGGCAGAGATTGCCCTCAAGACCCTCGCGGATCTCGTGCTCGCTCATGCCCTCCGGGTGCTTCTTCACGAGGTCGATGGCGGACATGACCATGCCCGGGGTGCAGAAGCCGCATTGCAGCGCGTGATACTCGCGAAAGGCCTCCTGCATCGGGTGCAAGGTGCCATCCGCGGCGGCCAGGCCCTCGATCGTGGTGACGGAGCTGCCATCGGCCTGCACCGCCAGCATGGTGCAGGACTTCACGCTCTCGCCGTCCACATGCACCACGCAGGCGCCGCACTGGCTCGTGTCGCAACCCACATGGGTGCCGGTCAGGCGGAGCTTCTCGCGTAGCAGCTCCACCAGAAGGGTACGGCCTTCCACCTCGACGCTGTGGTGCTGGCCATTCACCGTCAGGCTGACACTCGGCATGCTCGCCTCCCCACGCAATTCACGGCACGGAACCTCGCGCGGCGCCCCCGAGGCGTCAAGCGAGCCGCCGCCCCTCAATGAAGGGGCGACGCATCCCGCGCGAGCGGGTTCTCGGATTCCGACAGGTCGTGCAGGTGGCAGGCCGCCGTATGGCCCAAGCTGGTCGGCTTGAGCAGCGGCTCCTCCACCCGGCAGCGGTCAAAGACATAGGGGCAGCGCGTGTGGAAGCGGCACCCGCTGGGCGGGTTGATCGGGCTGGGCACATCGCCCTTGAGGATGATTCGCTTCCGGGCCGCGCCTGGCTGCGGCACCGGCACGGCCGAGAGCAGCGCCTGGGTATAGGGGTGCTTGGGTGCGGCGAAGAGGCTCCGGCGCGGAGCCACCTCCACGATCTTGCCCAGATACATAACGGCCACGCGGTGCGTCATGTGCTCCACGATCGCGAGATCGTGGCTGATGAAGAGCATGGCGAGGCCGAGCTTCGCCTGCAGATCCTGCAGCAGGTTGACGATCTGGGCCTTCACGGAGACGTCGAGGGCCGAGACGGCCTCGTCGCAGATGATCAGGTCAGGCTCGGCGGCGAGCGCCCGGGCGATGCCGATGCGCTGGCGCTGGCCGCCCGAGAACTCATGCGGCCAGCGATTGATGGCGTCCCGCGGCAGACGCACGGTGTCCATCAGATCAGCGAGTCGCCGGTCGAGGTCGGCACTGTCCTTCGCCAGGCCGAAATTGCGGATCGGCTCGGCCAGGATGTCCTTCACCCGCATGCGCGGGTTGAGGCTGCTGAACGGGTCCTGGAACACGACCTGCACGCGCCGGCGCATCGGCCTGAGCGTTGATTGCGGCATCGTGTCGATTCGCTGTCCATCCAGTACCACCTGGCCCGCGGTGATGTCGAACAGGCGCAGCACCGCCTTGCCCACGGTGGATTTTCCACAGCCCGACTCGCCCACCAGCGACAGGGTCTCGCCCTTCGCGATGTCGAAGGAAATGCCGTCCACGGCATAAACATGGCCGGTGACGCCGCCCAGCAGGCCGCCGCGCAGCGGGAAGTGCTTCTTGAGATCGTTGACGCGCAGCAGCGGCGCGTCGTTGGAGAGCGTGGCGCTCATGCCGCCATAAGCTCCTTCTCGGCATAGTGGCAGGCGGCGACGTGGTTCGGCGCCTTCGGTTCGAGCGCGGGCGCCACGGCCCGGCACAGGTCAGTCACTTTCGGGCAGCGGCTGGCGAAGACGCAGCCATCGATCCGCTCCTTGAGGCTGGGGACAAGGCCGGGAATCTCGGCCAGCCGCGTCTCCTCCCCCGTGAGCGAGGAGCCGAGCTTCGGTACGGCCCCGAGCAGTCCTTGGGTGTAGGGATGCTTCGGGTCATTGAAGAGATCGCCGACCCTCCCCTCCTCGACCTTGCGGCCCGCATACATGACGATCACCCGCTCCGCGACCTCCGCCACCACGCCGAGGTCATGGGTGATGAGCACGATCGCAGCGCCGACGCGGTGCTTCAGATCCCGCATCAGATCCAGGATCTGCGCCTGGATCGTCACGTCGAGCGCGGTGGTCGGCTCATCGGCGATCAGCAACTTTGGGTTGCAGGCGAGCGCCATGGCGATCATCACCCGCTGGCGCATGCCTCCGGAAAGCTGATGCGGGTATTCGCGCACCCGCCTTTCCGGCGCCGGGATGCCGACGAGCTTCAGCATCTCGATCGACTTCTGCTCGGCCTGCTGCTTGTCCAGGCCCTGGTGCAGCCGCAGCGTTTCACCGATCTGCCGGCCCACGGTCAGCACCGGGTTCAGCGAGGTCATCGGCTCCTGGAAGATCATGCTGACATCATTGCCGCGGATGGCGCGCATCTCGCGCTCCGGCAGCTTCAGCAGGTCCTTGCCCTGGAACAGGACCTCGCCGGCGATCTTGCCCGGCGGCTCCTGGATCAGCCGCAGGATCGACATGGAGGTGACAGACTTGCCGCAGCCGCTCTCCCCCACGATGGCCACCGTCTCACCGGCATTCACGTGGAAGGAGAGGCCGTCGACGGCCCGGTTCACGCCATCGGGCGTGCGGAAATGCGTCTGGAGATTCCGGACGTCGAGAAGAGGTGCCTCGGCCATGTCAAACCTTCTTCGCCATGCGGGGGTCGAGCCAATCCCGCAGCCCATCGCCCAGCAAGTTCACCGCGAGCACGGTGAGGGACAGGAAGATGGCCGGGAAGAAGACGATATAGGGCTTCACCTGCCAAAGCGCCCTGCCCTCCGCCATGATGTTCCCCCAGGAGGGGATGATGGGCGGCGTGCCCGCGCCGATGAAGGAGAGGATGCTCTCCGCGATCATGGCGCTGGCACAGATATAGGTCGCCTGGACCGTCAGGGGCGCCAGGGTGTTCGGCAGGATGTGGCGGAAGATGATGCGGGGCGTGGTGGTGCCGGAGGCGACCGCCGCATCGACATAGGGCTGCTCCCGGAGCGACAGCACGACGCCGCGCACCAGGCGGGAAACGCGCGGCACCTCGGCGATGGTGATGGCCAGGATCACGTTCCCTACGCTGCCCCGCGTCAGCGCCATGAGCGCGATGGCGAGCAGGATGGAGGGGATGGACATCAGCCCATCCATGATCCGCATGATGATGGCGTCAGCCCAGCGGATGAAGCCGGAGATGAGGCCGATGGTCAGCCCGATCACCGAGGAGAAGAAGGCCACAGAAAAGCCGACGATCAGCGAGACCCGGGCGCCGTAGAGCACGCGCGAATACACGTCGCGGCCCAGCATGTCCGTGCCGAACCAGTACATGGCCGAGGGCTCGCGCGTGCGCCGCGCGGGGGCGAGCGCCGTCGGGTCGACGGTCCAGAGCAGCGGCGCGAGGATCGCGATCGCGATGATCAGCAGCATCAGCCCGCCACCGAAGGCGATGGTCGGGTTGCGCCGGAGGAAGCCGATGAAGCCGCGCCGCGCCTTCACGGGCGGCAGCACGTCCGGGAGGGGTACCGCGGCCGCTACGTCGCTGGCCTGGAGGCGCCCCGGATGGATGGTTGTGGTGCTCAATACCGGATCCTCGGATCGAACAGGGTGTAGAGAAGGTCGATCAGCAGATTCACCAGGACGTAGGTGAAGGAGAAAAGCAGGATCACGCCCTGGATCACGGGGTAGTCGCGCCGAAGGATGGCGTCGACGGTCAGGCGCCCCAGCCCGGGGATGGCGAAGACGCTCTCCGTCACCACCGCGCCGCCGATCAGTAGCGCAACGCCGATGCCGATGACGGTGACGATCGGCACCGCCGCGTTCTTCAGCGCGTGCAGGAACAGGATTCCCCGCTGCCCCACGCCCTTGGCCCGGGCGGTGCGGATGTAATCCTGCTGCAGCACCTCAAGCATGGTCGCGCGGGTGATGCGGGCGATCAGGGCGATGTAGACACCGCCCAGGGCGATCGCCGGCAGGATCAGGTTCTGGAACCAGGGCCAGATCCCGCGTTCGAGAGGCGTGTAGCCCTGGACGGGGAGCCAATCCAGCTCCAGCGCGAAGACATAGGCCAGCAGGTAGCCGACCACGAAGACCGGCACGGAGAAGCCAAGGACGGCGAAGCCCATGACGGCGCGGTCGATCCAGGTGCCCTGCTTCCAGGCAGCGACGACGCCCATGGGAACAGCGATGCTGATCGCCAGGACGAGCGTGATGAGCATCAGCGAAAGCGTTGGCTGAATCCGCTGCTGGATCATGGTGCTGACGGGCAGGTTGGTGAAGATCGAGGTGCCGAGGTCACCCCGGACGATGTGCCAAACCCATTCGCCGAAGCGGACGAGGTAGGGGCGGTCCAGCCCGAGGCTGGCCCGGATGCGTTCGACATCCTGGGGCGTGGCCTGATCGCCCGCGATCACGGCCGCCGGATCGCCCGGGGAGATGTAGAGAAGACTGAACACGAAGAGTGCCACCACCGCCATGACGGGGATGGTGGCGACAATCCGGCGGAGCGCGTAAGCGAACATTCCGGTTCCTTAGCTCTTGGAGACACCCCAGAAGAAGGGCAGCGGCCCCTTCACGATGCCGGACACGTTGCGGCGCCAGGCGGTGTAGAAGGTGAAAAAGCCCGTGGGCGCGTAGATGACATGGTCCATGGCGGCCTTGTTCAGCTCCGCCATCGCGACCTTCTCCTGCTCCACGGTGGTGGCGGCGAACCAGGCGTCGCGCTTGGCCTCCACCTCGTCACTCTTCGGCCAGCCGAACCAGGCGCCGTCGCCATTGGCGCGGATCGCCGTGTAGGCGGCGGGATTGATGCAGTCGGCGCCAGCATGCCAGGAGAAGAAGATGTTCCAGCCACCCTGGCTGGGCGGGTTCTTCATCGCACGGCGGCTGCCGACCGTGCCCCAGTCGGTGGCGATGTAGTCGACATTCATGCCGATCTTGCGCATCGCCTCGGCGGTCACGTCGCC
>DATCMG010000449.1:0-3472 GCA_036563555.1 Roseomonas sp.
GAAGCAGGACAATGGGAAGGAAGCGGCGCATCACGGCACTGTGAGGCGAGCTTCGCGCGGAAGGGAAGGGGGTGCCCCGCCGGCCCGGGCCGGGCGGGGTGGGGCAGGGCCGCCTATTTCTCGCAGCGGATGAACACCGTCGCCCGCTCCGCGATCTCCCCTACATCCGCGGCGCTGCGATCGGCGCCGTTGCTCCGCGCCGCCGCCGGTGTCACCCCCGCCGCGCGCAGGAAGGCCGCCGCCCGCTCCCCCCGCACCGCGAAGTTGATGTTCTGCGCGATGTCGCCGGTCCGCCCGGCGACGGCCTGGGCATTCAGCTTCGACACCACCACGCCCACCACATTGCCCTGCATGTCCAGCAGCGGCCCGCCGGAATTGCCGGGCTGCACGGGGGCGCTGATCTGGATCTGGTCGGGGTTGTCGCGCAGCCCGGCCAGCCCGTTGATCTCCCCCCGCGTCAGCTTCGCATCCGAGGAGAGCAGCCCGGTCAGCGGATAGCCATAGGCCACCACCCCCTCGCCGCGCCGGAGCGGCGGGTCCTGCCGGAAGGCCAGCACGGGCCCGTTCAGCCCGGGCACCGTGAGCAAGGCCAGGTCCAGCCGCGCATCGGTGCGGGCCGGGGGCACGGCAGCGTGGTTGCGGCCATCCGGCGCGCGCACCAGCACGCGGTCACACCCATCCACCACATGGCGGTTCGTCAGCACCCGCTCCCCGGCCACCAGGAAGCCCGTGCCGGTCGCCGCCCGCACGCCGGGGCGCGGCAGGGCCTGGGGCGCGGTGGGCGCCTCCGGCGAGGGCCGCGCGATGCTTCCGGCCGCGACCACCGCGCCGGGCTCCATCGATACCTCGCGCTGCGCGCAGATCTCCTGGTTGCGCGAGACAGCCTCCTGCCCATTCGCCAGCACCAGCTTGATGTCGAAGCGGCAGCCGGCCTGGGGATTGGCGCGCAGGCGATAGCTGGCGCCGGAGGGCAGGGCGCGCGGCAGCAGGTTGTTCCCCCAGTCAGGCCGCCCGCTGCGCACGGCGTGAAGGGCCGTCGCCTCCTGCCCCGTGCGGTTGAACACGCGGAATCCCTCTTCCGCCGCCGTGGCGGTGGGCGGCGATGCGGGCGCCTGCGCCAGGGCTGGCACCGAGAGGAGGAGGGAGGAGGCGAGAAGAAGGATGCGCATGATCGGGCCGATGTGTGGAACCGCGCCCCTCCAGTCAATCCGCCCGCCGGGGTCGCCCTTTGTCAGGGCCGCTCTTCTTCCTCCCGCCCTCGCCAGAGCCGCTGCCCAGCAGGCCGCGATCGCGGGGCAGCGCCGCTTCCCTGACCCCAGGCGGAAGCTCCACCTTCGCACAGGGGCCACACCCTCACCCCCTACTGCAATTCCGCCCCGTAACCCCTGGAAAAGCCCGGTGACGCGCGCCCCGCCTCGCCCTAGAAGAGCCACCGCCCCGCCGTGGAATGGAATGCGGGGTTCCAAATCCCAAGGACGAACCAGTGACCAAGACGATCCTCAAGGCCGCGCTGCTCCCGTCGCTGGCGCTGATGGCGGCCTGCACGACCGCGGCGCCGCCCCCTCCGGCCGTTGCCCCGCCGCCGGAGGAGGCCTTCCGCCCCGCTTGCGAGCAGCGCTTCCCGGGCGCGACGCCCTTCGCCGTTTCGAAGTGCATGTATGAGGAGCTGGACAAGTCGCGCGGCGTGACCCCGGCCAGCGCCACCCCGGCGCCCGAGCCCGAGCCCGCGCGGTCGGCTCCCGCCCGTTCTGCCCCGGCGGCGCGCCGCGCCCGCTGAGGCCCGACAGAGACATCGCATCCGGCCTGCCCCTTCCGGGGTGGGCCGGCCCTGCTCAGGCCCCGTCCCGGTCATGGGCCAGGCGCCCGGCGACATAGGTCGCCCGCACCGCCCGCTCATCCCCCAGCGCCATCAGTGCGAAAAGCGTGTCCGCCAGGTCTCGCTTCCCTTCCGTCCGCAGCGCCAGCGCGGGTGTCGCGCGCGGATCCAGCACCACCAGATCCGCTTCCATCCCCGGCGCCAGCGCGCCGATCCGATCCTCCAGCCGCAGCGCCTCCGCACCGCCGCGCGTGGCCAGCCAGAAGGCCTGCGCCGGGTGCAGCCGCGCGCCGCGCAGATGCGCCACCTTGTAGGCATCGCCGAGCGTCCGCAGCGTCGAGAGCCCCGTTCCCGCGCCCACATCGCTGCCGAGTGCCACGCGCACATCCGCGCCTTTCACATCGTGCAGCCGGAACAACCCGCTACCGAGGAACAGGTTGGAACTCGGGCAATGCGCCACGCCGCATCCCGTCCTTCGCAGCGCGGAGAGGTCACCCTCCGTCACATGCACAGCATGCCCCATCACCGCGCGCGGCCCCACCAGCCCCGCGCGCGCATAGACATCCAGATAGGATGACGCGGCCGGGAACAGCTCCCGCACCCAGGCGATCTCCGCCTCCGTCTCGCAGAGATGCGTCTGCACATAGGTGCCGGGATTGTCGCACCAGAGCCGCCCCGCCGCCTGAAGCGCCTGGTCCGTGCAGGCCGGCGCGAAGCGCGGCGTGATGGCGTAGAGCAGCCGCCCGCGCCCGTGCCATCGCGCGATCAGCCGCCGCGTCGCGGGAATCCCGTGATCGGTGCCGTCCAGCAGTTCCTCCGGCGCGTGGCGGTCCATCAGCACCTTGCCCGCCACGATCCGCATGCCCAGCCGCCCCGCCTCGGCGAACAGCGCATCCGCCGAATGCTCATGCACCGTGCAGTAGACGGCAGCCGTCGTCGTCCCCGCCCGAAGCAGCTCCCGCAGGAAGAGCGATGCCACGCGCGCCGCATGCGCGGCATCCGCGAAGCGCGCCTCTGTCGGGTAGGTGTAGCGCTGCAGCCAATCCAGCAGCGTCTCGCCAAAGGCACCCGCCATTTCCATCTGGGGGTAGTGGACATGCGCATCCACGAAGCCCGGCCCGATGATGCAGTCGGGATGATGATGCACCGGCATGTCATCCGGATGCCGCGCACGTTCCGAGGCATGATCGCCGAAGCCCAGAATCACGCCGTCCCGCATCACCACCAGCGCATCGGGCCAATGCTCCAGCGCCGCATCCGCATCGCCCTGGAACGGATCGTGGCGGAAGGTGAGGGCGGGGCCGCGCAGGCCGAGCAATCCGTTGGTCACGCGCCGCTCCATGCCGCCCCGCCCATCATGACACCGCGCAAGATCGGGTGAAGGCCGCTTGCGGCCCGCCCGCGCCCATGGCCTGCTTCCGCCAATCCGGGATGGAAACAGCCATGCAGCGCCGCCACCTCCTGCCGCTCCTCGCGGCCCCTGCCCTCATCACCCGCGCCTCGGCCCAGGGGCGTCCCGTCACCCTCGTCGTTCCCTATGCCTCCGGCGGCGGAACCGACATCGTGGCACGCGAGCTCGCGCCCATCCTGATGGAACAGCTCGGCCAGAACGTCATCGTGGAGAACCGAGGCGGCGCGGCCGGGCATGTCGGCACC
>DATCMG010000451.1:0-2748 GCA_036563555.1 Roseomonas sp.
GAGCCGGCCTAGGCTCCCGCCAGCCATCGCATGGCCGGTTGAGCCAGCCCGGTTGAGCCAGCCATGAAGCGCCCATACTGTTCCTCCCCAGAATGAATGGGGAGGATGCCATGCGCGGCGGATGGCGGAATCGGGTGCGGCGCTGGATCGTCGGGCTGCTCGCGCCCCTGGTGCTGGCCTTGCCCGGCCAGGCGGCGGGGGAGGAGAGCTACCCCTCCCGCCCCGTCCAGCTGATCGTGCCCTATCCGCCGGGCGGCAACACGGATTTGATGGCGCGCGCGCTGCAGCCGGCCCTGTCGCAGGCCCTGGGCCAGAGCGTGGTGATCGTGAACCGCGGCGGCGCCTCCGGCACGATCGGCGATGCCGAGATCGCCCGTGCCCGGCCGGATGGCTACACGATCGGCCTCTCGCCCAACACGCCGCTGACGGCGCAGACGCATCTCGTGCCGCTCAGCTACTCGCTGGACAGCTTCCGCTTCCTCTGCCTCGTCTATGACAATCCGCAGGTGCTGGTCCTCGGGCGCAACACGCCGTTCCAGGACATCGCGGGCATGGTCGCCCATGGCCGCACCAAGCCGGAGGCCCTTGTCTATGGCTCGCCCGGCCAGGGCAGCACACAGCACATCCTGATCGCCAGGCTGCTGCGCCGGGCCGGGGTGGAAGCGCTCCACGCGCCCTTCACCGGCGCCGGCCCGATGGCGCAGGCCGCCCTGGGCGGGCAGATCATGGCCTTCGTGGAAAGCCCCTCGATCCCGGTCTCCACCGGCCTGCCGGTGGCCGGGGTGTTCAGCGCGGCGCGGCTTCCCGCGCTGCCGGATGCGCCGACCGTCACCGAGGCCGGCTACCCCATCATCGGCAGCTCCGCCGGCGGGTTGATCGCGCCAGCGGGCCTGCCGGACGCGGCGGCCGAGGTGATCCAGCGCGCCTGCGGCGAGGCGGTGGGCAGCGAGAGCTTCCGCACGGCGGCCGGCCGGCTGAACTCGGTGCCGAGCTATGCGAGCGGCGCCGAATTCCGCGAGCGCTTTTCGGCGGAGAGCGCCAGCAACCGCCAGGTGCTGCAGGAGATGGGAATCGCGCGGGAGTGAGGCTTTCGGGGCTTGTGGCCTCCGGGAGGCGCTGCCTCCCGGACCCTCCGCCAGGAAACCGAGTTTCCT
Source organism: Roseomonas sp. (assembly GCA_036563555.1). Lineage (GTDB taxonomy): Bacteria > Pseudomonadota > Alphaproteobacteria > Acetobacterales > Acetobacteraceae > Roseomonas. Next base: position 1,155 of record DATCMG010000451.1, read on the forward strand.
GGACCTTCCATCTGTTTGGGGCGGGGTCCGGGGAAGGCAGGGCTTCCCCGGGGCGGCAGCCCCAGGGAGGCGTGAACGGAAGAATGCCCTACCGCAGCGTGAAGCTGATCGGCACGATCAGCGGCATCGTGCTTCCGGCGTAGTCACCCGGCAGGGGCGGCAGGTTCACCCGCTCCAGCATTGCCAACGCCTCCTCGTCCAGGTCTTCATCGCCGGAGCTGCGGGCCAGGCGGGCGCTCACCACCCGGCCGTCGCGGGCCAGGCTGAAATTCACCATCGCCACGCCCTGGGCACGCCGCGCGCGGGCGTCCATGGGATAGCGCTGCACCCGGCGCAATGCTGCCTGGATTTGCCCGATGTAACTCGGCGGGATGGATGAGGCGCGGGCCGGCGCCGCCGAGGGGGCGGGCACCGGGTTGGGCGCGACCGGGGCCTGGGCCATGGGTGGAGCATAGGGCTGCACCGGCGCCTGCTCGGCCAGCTGCGGACGGCGCGGCGGTGGGGTGACGGGCCGGGGCGCGCGGGCCTGTTGCGGCACCGGAGGCGGCGGCGGGGCCGGGGGTGGCGGAGGGGGCATGGGCTCCGAAACCTGAACCGGCGGTGGCTCGGCCGCCTGGACGGGCGGTTCCTCCGGTGGAGGCGGGGCATCGGGCTCGGGCGGGGCCATCGGGTCCGGCTCGGCCATCGCCACCTGCTCGGGCGGTGGGGGGCGCACGGCATCAGGTGGCGGCGGGGGCGCCGGCTCAGGCGGCGTGGCGGCCATCGCCTCGGGCGGGGGCGGCTGGACGGACTCCGGGGGCGGCGGCGGCGCAGCTTCGGGTGGAGGCGGTTCCACCGCATCCGGCGGGGGCTGCATCGCCGCGTCAGGCGGCGGCACGGCGGCGGCCACAGCCTCCGGCGGCACGGCGGTGGCCTGCTCGGTCACCGGGGCCGGGTCCGGCGTCGGTATTGGCTCGGGCGGGGCCATGGTCTCCACCTCGATGGGCGGGACGGAGGCTTCGGGCAGGGTGGAGGGAAGGAGGAGCGGCACCACCAGGCCCAGATGAAACAGGGCGGAGAGACCCCAGGCGGCCGGGCGCAGGAAGCGGCGCGCGCCGGGCGGGGGCGCCGGTGGGGAGTGCTGGATGGCGCCCGCCATGGCTGCGGCCAGCACGGCCGGGGCGGGCCCCGGCGGCGGGCCGGGGGGCGCCTCGGGCAGCAGGATCTCGCGCGGCTTCTCGGCGAGGAGCGGGGCCATCCGGTGCGCCTCAGCGCGCCTGGACGGCGGGCGCGGCGGTGTCAGCCTCGGCGATCAGCGACACCTTGGTGATCCCGGCGCGGGAAACGCGGCCCATCACGCGCAGCACGTCGCCATAGGGCACGGAGCGGTCGCCGCGCACATGCACGGGGGCCTCGGGGTCGGATTCGTGCAGGGCGGTCAGGCGCTGGGTGAGCTGGTCCTCCGTCACCTCCTCCTGCCGGATGTAGAGGCGGTTGCCGGGGGCGACCGTCAGCACGACCGGCGGGTTGGAGGAGGCGGCGCGGGCCGCCGCGGTGCGCGGCAGGTTCACCGGCACGCCCACCGTCATCATCGGCGCGGCCACCATGAAGATGA
>DATCMG010000456.1:0-8472 GCA_036563555.1 Roseomonas sp.
CGCGACGCTGGACGGACACGGAATCATCGCGCTGAACGGCGGGCCGCATTTCCAGTTCACCCCGGCCATTTCCCTGACGGTCAGCTGCGTGGACCAGGGCGAGGTGGACCGGTTCTGGGGCGCGTTGTCGGATGGCGGACAGACCGGGCAATGCGGCTGGCTGACGGACCGCTTCGGCGTCTCCTGGCAGGTTGTGCCGAAGATCCTGCCGGAGATGCTGCGCGACCCCGACCAGGCGCGCGCCGGGCGCGCGATGCAGGCGATGATGGGCATGACGAAGCTCGATATCGCGGCACTCGAAGCCGCGTATCGCTGACGCAGCGGGCGAGGTGGTGTGGCCCTGCCGAAGCCCATTCATCGCGCGAACAAGGAGGCCGGTGCGGCCCCGATGAATCAGAGGAAGCAAAACGATGCGCGTCATGGTCTTGGTGAAGGCAACGAAGGACAGCGAAGCGGGCGTCATGCCCTCGGCCGAACTGCTTGAGGCCATGGGCCGATACAATGAGGAGCTGGTCAATGCCGGCATCCTTCTGGCGGGCGAGGGCCTGCATCCCTCCGCTAAGGGCAAGCGCATGGCCTTTGACGGCCCCAGCCGCACCGTCATCGACGGCCCGTTCGCCGGCACAAGCGGACTGGTTGCCGGCTTCTGGCTGTGGAAAGTCAAGGACATGGCCGAGGCGGTGGAATGGGTGAAGCGCTGCCCCAATCCGATGCCCGGCCCGAGCGAGATCGAGATCCGCCCGGTGTTCGAGGCTGCCGATTTCGGCGATGCCCTGACGCCGGAAGTCGCGGAACTGGAAGAGCGGATCCGCGAAAAGGCGGCCGGCCGCTAGGGGCCGCCGGTCGCGCCCGTCACCAGCCTTGCTCCTCCGGACGACGATGGAGGCATTTACCGGAGCCGATGGTCATTGGCACGGAGGGCAGGCCGCACCTCATCCCGGCTTGTTCTCCACCATCGCCATCAGCGTCTCCAGCACATCCGCCTCCTCGGCCGGCTTGTCCGGGCGCAGCCGGGCAATGCGGGGGAAGCGCATGGCGACGCCGGAGCGGTGGCGGGTGGAAAGCTGGGCGGCGTCGAAGATCACCTCCAGCACGAAGGATTTTTCCACCTCCCGCACCGGGCCGAAGCGGCCGGTGGTGTGGTTGCGCACCCAGCGGTCGAGGAAGATCAGCTCCTGATCGGTGAAGCCGGAGTAGGCCTTGCCGACCGGCACCAGCTCGCGCGTGCCGTCCTCATTCCTCCGCCACAGGCCGAAGGTGTAGTCGCTGTAATAGCTGCTGCGCTTGCCGTGACCGCGCTGCGCATACATCAGCACAGCATCCACGCTGAGCGGAGCGCGCTTCCACTTCCACCACAGCCCCTTCACCCGGCCCGGCACATAGGGGCTGTCGGCGCGCTTGAGCATCAGCCCCTCGATCGAGGCGGCGCGGGCCGTGTCGCGCAACGCGGAGAGGTCGTCGAGGCTGGCGAAGCGGATCATCTCCGACACATCCATGCGCGCGGGCGCGTGGCGCGCCACCCAGGCTTCCAGCCTTGCACGGCGCGTATCGAAGGGGAGGGCACGCAGATCCTCCTCGCCATCCAGCAGCAGGTCGTAGAGGCGGACGGCGACGGGGTAGTCGCGCATCAGCTTCGGGCCGATCACCTTCCGGTTCAACCGCTGCTGCAGGTCGGAGAAGGGGGCGACCACGCCATCCCGCACCACCAGAAGCTCGCCATCCAGCACGGCATGGAATTCCATCGCCTCCGCGATCTCGGGGAAGGCGCCGGAAAGATCCTCCCCGGTGCGGGACCAGAGACGACGGCCGCCCGGCCCGGCGGTGAGCTGGACGCGGATGCCGTCCCATTTCCATTCGGCGCGCCAGGCATTCGGATTGGCTTCGACGGCCGCGATGTCGGCCGGGGCTTCCAGCGGGTGGGCGAGCATCAGGGGCCGGAAGATGGGGGCGCCGGCCGCATCGGGGCGGGGCCCCTGGCCCTCCAGCCAGCGGAAGATCGGGATGTAGGGCGGCGCGACTCCGTGCCAGACCTCCTCGATCTCACCGACATCCTGGCCTGCCCATTCGGCCAGCGCGGTCTTGGCCAGGCGGGCGGAGGCACCGACGCGCAGCCCGCCCGTGACGAGCTTGATGAGGGCAAGTCGGCCGCCGGCATCGAGCGTATCCAGCCAGCCCTCCAGCAACCCCGGCACCTCGGCGCGGGAGGCGAGTTCGAGTCCCTCCACCACTTCCGATAGGCTGGGCGGGGGAGCGTTCACCCCCTCCCGCTCCGGCCAGATGAGGGCGACGGTCTCGGCTAAGTCACCGACATAATCATGGGAGAGGGCAAGCAGGACCTTGTCCACCCGCTGCTCAACCAGTTCCCGCACCACCATCGGCTTGGCGGCGGTGAAGGACAGCTCACCCGTCAGGGCCGCGAGGCCGACCCCGCGATCCGGGTCCGGCTGCTCGGCAAACCAGCGGCGGATCAGGGCGATTTTGGCATTGCGGCCGGGGGTGAAGACCAGCCGTTCCAGCAGATCCGCGAAGGCCTGGACGCTCAATGCGCGGCGCGGGCTTTGTCAGCCTCCTCCTCGGTCGGTGGAGCCTCGGGAGCGCCCTCGTCCTCCTCGTCGCCGCGGCCGACCAGATGCAGGGCGCGGCCGCGGATGCCGCGCAAGGAAAGCGCGTGGACGAGCGCGTCGTCACGGCCATGCGTGACCCAGATCTCTGGGGCCTGGACCTCCTCGATCGTCTCCAGCAACTCGTCCCAGTCGGCGTGGTCGGAAATAATCAGGGGAAGTTCCACGCCCTTCAACTTGGCGCGCTGACGCACCGTCATCCAGCCGGAGGCGGCGCAGGTGACGGGATCGGCCAGGCGGCGGGCCCAGGGGGTGGCTTCGGCGGAGGGTGGGGCGATCACGATCTCGCCAGCCAGGATCGGCGGGTGGCCGCGCTTCAGCCCTTTGGGCACCGGCAGCAACTCGCCCAGCTTCACGCCGAGCGATTCGTAGAGGGTGCAGAGCTTCTCCACGGCGCCATGGAGATAGATGGGGCGATCCCACCCGGCCTCCCGCAGCAGCGCGATGATCCGCTGCGTCTTCCCCAGCGCATAGGCGCCGACGACATGCGTGCGCTCGGGGAAGAGCGCGACGCTGTCCAGCAGGCGGCGGATCTCGTGGGAATCGGGTGGGTGGCGGAAGACCGGCAGGGCGAAGGTCGCCTCGGTGACGAAGACATCGCATTCCATCGGCTCGAATCCCGCGCAGGTCGGGTCGCGGCGGCGCTTGTAGTCGCCGGAAATCACGATCCGGCTGCCCTGCCATTCCAGCGCGATCTGGGCGGAGCCGAGGACATGCCCGGCAGGAAGAAGGGTGATCCGGACGCCATTCCGGATGACACTCCCGCCGTAATCCAGGGGCTGCTGCGCATCGCCGGTACGGTCCTCGCCGAAGCGGGCGCGCATGATCGCCAGGGTATCGGGGGTGGCCAGCACGGCGCGATGGCCGGGGCGGGCATGGTCGGCATGGCCGTGGCTGATGACCGCCCGGTCCACGGGGCGGGACGGATCGATGTAGAAACCCCCCGGCTCGCAGAAGAGGCCGAGGGGGGTCACCTTCATCCAGCTTTCCGGGTGGGGCGCGGCCATGGGAGGGGGTAGATTGGGCCGGCGCCCCCCGCTTCAAGCGGCCAGGTTCACTCGGCTGCCTCGGCGATCTCCAGCAGGGTGGCGCCGTTCCGGCGCTCCTGGCGGGTGTTGCCGCAGCTGATCCGGCCGAGCACGTCGCTGTCCGGATTGGTCACCTGCAGCGTTGCCTGGACCCGGCAGGCCAGCTTGTTGTTGCTGGCACCGTTCCAGCGCCGGATGGCATCCACCCAGCTGCCGGAGGTGGCGTAGTGCTGCCGCAGGTAGCTCGCACCCCAATCGGCCGAGCGATACGGGTCGAGCGGCCAATCGGAGCTGCGGGCGTGAACGCGGGCGTTCACCTGCACGCAGCCGGCCATGACGAACTGGTCGGGGCGGGCGCTGTGATAGATGCGTCGCGCCTCGCCCATCGTGTCGGGGTAATAGGCCCGGCCGCCGATATTCATCGCATGGGCATGCAGGCCGGATTCCGCGAGGGAGATGGCGACCATCAACCCTTCCGGGATGCCGTGGGCCTGCTCAGCCTGGCGGACAGCATCGAGGCAGGCCGCACGGGGGCTGTCGAGGTCGTTCCGGCGCAGCACGGCCGGGCGGGCGCGGAGCGTGGTGGCGGGGCGGACCAGGGAAACGGGGTGGATATTCTCCGGCACCTCGGCCGGGGGCGGCGTGGGCTGGGCGGCAAGTTGGGGCTCGTCCGCCGTGGCGCAGCCAGCGGCCAGGGAGCCGAGGCTGATCACGAGGGCCGAGGCGAGCGCGACCCGGGCGACGCCATTCTGGCGGCATCGAAGGGTCGGGCTCCCGGCTCGGGTCGGAGGGGCGCTCCGCGGCATCGCGCACGGGAACGCCGCGTTGACCTGTCGGCCGGGGGGGACCGACATTCGGGGCGCGGACGTCATGCTTAACCCGCTACCAGCAAGGCGCAGGTCAAGGCAACCCAAAATGCCGCGGGTTCACTCGCCCGTTCTATAACGCGACGATGAAATGATGGTTTATGCCTTGGGTCCGCCACAATCTAGGACGGACGTTTCAAGATATCTATGGTCTGAAGTATTGACCATAATATTTTGTCTTGTGTTCGAGCGCGAAGGTGCTGGCGAATACTTGCCAATACAGTAGTGGAGCGATTTTGGTGATGGGCGGGACAGGCGCGAACACGACCGCAGGGGCAGGAATGCGCCCCCGGGGAATCAGTTCAGCGGATAGAGGATGATGCGGGGTGGGTTGGGATGACGACGCTGCCCGCCGGTTCCGGGATGCATCGCATCCCAGGGAACCATGCGGCGGTGCAGCGCCGTCTCCTCGTTTCCTTCCCCAAACCCGGCCCGTCTTTGACGGCGGCTAAGATCATGTTGCACAGTCTTATATAAGACACAAGTAAGAGGGGCAGAACCTGTGGCATTCATGCGGTTTGGCAGCGCTCGTGGACCAGGTTCGGTAGATACGGGATGGCGTGCTGACCGGTGATGCCGAGCCGGGCCCCGAGGTAGTCCCAGAAGGTGAGGCCGAGCCTGATGCAGGTTTTGGCAAGACCGAGGAAGGCGTCGCGGCAGTCGCGGCCCTGGTTGCTGCGGGTGCCGCCGCTGACCTTGCGCCGGGTGACCTGGGCGCGGATGTCGTTCTCCGATCCGTTGGTGTGCAGCGGGATCTCAGGGCGGTCGAGCACGCGCAGCAACTCCGCCCTGTTGGCGTGCAGGCGCTCGAGCAGTCGGTCGAGCACGACGAAGCCGGTGCGCCGCCTGAACAGCCGGTCGAAACGGGCGCGCAACTCGGCCCGGCGGCGCCGACTGGGCTCCCGCCGGTAGGCTTTCAGCTCGGCGTAGTAGCACCAGATCAGGTCGCGCATGCGCGCCTGGGCGGCCCTTTGCTGGTCGGTGAAGGTATCAAGCTTGTGGACGAGGCGCTCGGCATGGATCCAGCACAGGGCGTGCTCACCGAGGGCGAACTGGCCGGCATCGTCGCTGACGATCACGGTGCGGGGCAGCAGGCCATGCGCCTTGATAGCACCCCAGAGCGCGCCTTCGGTGGCGAGGCGCGCTGGCCCGAGGCTGCCTTCCATGCCGCGGATGCCCAGCCGCTCGAGATGCGCAGCCCAGGCCGCCTGGTCCGGGAAGGCGCGCTCCGGATGGGCGGCCAGGCGGGCGATCACTGGCCCGGCCAGGGCGCGCTCGCGCATGTATGCCAGCGCCTCGGCGTTCACCACGTAGTCACCATGGCCAGCCCGCAGCAGCTCGAGGAAGTTCAGCCGGCTCTTGCTGGCCGTGGTGCCGAACCAGGCGAAGTGGTTGTTGCCGATCTGCGTGCAGCTGCCGTTGGCTGCCTTGTGCCGCGCCCCGGTGTCGTCGACCGTGATCCAGGCCGCACTCGCCAGCCCGGCCCGCAACACATCACGGTGCTCGTCGAGGAAGCACTGCTGATCTCCGATCAGCAGGCGCATGACCTGCCGCTTGGAGATGGCGATCCCAACCGCCCGCAACTGTGCGACCAGCCGCGGCACGGTCGCTTGCCCCTGATGGTACTGGGCCAGCACATAGCGCCGGAGTTCGGGGCCGAAGTGGCCGCCAACTCCGCCCGGCAGGGACGCCACGATCAGCTGTCCCCCCGGCGTCAACCAGCGCTCGCGGCGGTAGCGCACCGCCTCGGTCCGCAGCACCAGATCCTGGACCAGGAAGTCCTGGTAGCCCCGGAACCGCGAGCCGGGCGGCACCGCCGCCCGCAGCACCCGCTCCTCGACAGGCACCCGTGGCACCACCTTGCCGCGGCCACGACGGCCAGGGCGCTCGCGCGGCGGTTTTGGCTCGGTCGCCTGCTCCATCCCGCTCGGCTTGATCGGTGGCCGGCCCTTCAGCCCCTTGAGGCGAGCAATCTCCTCGCGCTGCAATGCCACCGTCCGCTCGAGTTCCGCCACCTTGCCCAGCAACGCGCTGACCAGCGCCTTCAGCTCGGCCGACGAAAGCGCATCAGGATCGGCGGGCGGGACCATAAACCCAAGCGAATCAGACCAGCAGCCGCATGGGAAGAACAAACCGCCTGGATGCCACCGGTTCTGCCCCTCTTACAGACACAAGTTGGTTTGGCCGATCTCGGCGGGAGACATGAAACCTTCACCCGGCCCGATTCACCGGCCTGAGTGGCGTCCCCACGCCCTCGCATTGCCGCAGGGCGGGGTGGTAGGATGCGGCGATCCCATGAATCGCAGATGCTTCCCTTGAACGAGATGCGTCGACCCGACGCCCGCCCCCTCTATGTCCAGGTCGAGGCGATCCTGAACGACCGGATCGTCTCGGGCGATTGGAAGTCAGGCCAGGCGCTTCCCGCCGAGCCGGAACTGGCCGCCGAACTCGGCGTCTCCGCCGGCACGCTGCGCCGTGCCCTGGCGCGGCTGGAGCAGCGGCACCTCATCGAGCGGCGGCAGGGGCGCGGCACCTATGTCGCCCAGCAGACAAGCCAGCAGGCGCTCGGCCAGTTCTTCCGCGTCCGCAACCTGGCGGGGCGGCCGGTCGAGCCGGAAACCCTCATCACCAGCGTCTTCACCGGGCCGGCGACGGCAGAGGAGGGGAAGCAGTTGCGGCTGCTGCCGGAAGAGGCGGTCCACCGCATCGACCGCAGCCGGATCTTCGAGGGCGAGCCGCGCATCGCCGAGCGCATCACCCTGCCCGCCGCGCTCTTCCCGAACCTGTCCCTGCCGCTCGCGCCGAAGCAGCTCGGCACGGAAATCTACGTTCACTACCGCAACGCGCATGGCATCATCGTGGTGAAGTCAGAGGAGAACCTCTCCGCCACCGCCGCCGCGCCCGAGGATGCGGTGCTGCTCGGATGCCCCACGGGCACGCCACTGCTGCTGATCGAGCGCGTGACCTTCGATGCCGCCGGGCGCCCGGTGGAACTGCGCGTGTCGCGCCTGGACACGCGCGCGCATCGCTACGCCGTGGAGCTCGTTTGAAGCCGCCCTGCGGCCCAGCGCGCGCTGTCGGCCACCACGGGATCTTCGTCCTCGCGCAGCGCCAGAGCGACCCGCAGGAGCGAGGCATCGCCCGAATTGCCGATGGCGTTCAGCACGTTCCGCACGAAGCGGCCCCGCCCGATGCGCTTGACCGGCGAGCCGGAGAAACGGGCGCGGAAGGCCGCATCGTCCAGCATCGCGAGTTCCGCGAGACGTGGCGCCACCAGGTCTTCCCGCGCGATCAGCCCGGGCACGGTGGTCGGGGCCGCAAAGCGGTTCCACGGGCAGACGGCAAGGCAGTCGTCGCAGCCATAGATGCGGTTGCCGAGCCGCGCGCGCAGATCCTCCGGGATGGGGCCGCGATGCTCGATGGTGAGGTAGGAGACGCAGCGGCGCGGATCGAGGCGGTAGGGCGCGGGGAAGGCGTCGGTGGGGCAGGCGACCTGGCAGCGCGTGCAACTGCCGCAGCGATCGGCATGCGGCGCGTCGGGTTCCAGCGACAGGGTCGTATAGACCTCGCCCAGGAAGAGCCAGGAGCCGTGCTGGCGCGAGACGAGGTTGGTGTGCTTGCCCTGCCAGCCGAGCCCCGCCTGCTGCGCGAGCGGCTTTTCCGAAACCGGCGCGGTATCGACGAAGACCTTCACGCCCGATCCCTCGAAACGCGCCACCATCCAGCGCGCCAGCGCCTTCAGGCGGGACTTCACGAGGTCATGGTAGTCGCGGTGCCGGGCATAGACGCTGATCGTGCCGCGGTCGGGCATTTCCAGATAGGAAAGCGGGTCGTCCTCCGGCGCGTAGGAGAGGCCGAGGGAGATGACGGAAAGCGCCTCGGGCCACAGCGCCTGGGGATGGGCGCGCTGGTCGGCGCGGCCTTCCATCCAGCCCATTTCGCCATGCATCCCGGCCG
>DATCMG010000725.1:0-3594 GCA_036563555.1 Roseomonas sp.
TGCCGTGGGCGCGGTGCTTGGCCATGGCGGGCCGGCGGGCGGCGTGCCGTGGCGGCGCTCCATCGGCGCGGCCAGTCTCCTGGTGCTGCTGCTCTCATTCGCGGTGACGCTGGTGATCTATCTCCGCCGCGACCTGATCGGGCTGCTGCCGCTTCCCGTGGCCTCGGTGGTCGACGCGGTGGACAAGACCGCGCTGCACCCATTCCGCCTGCTTTCGATCCTGGCGCTCGCCTATCTCGCCGCCCATGCGGCGCCGCGTGGGGCGGCATGGCTGAACGGCGCCCTCGCGCGGCCCTTCGTGCTGATCGGCCAGCAGGGATTGCCGGTCTTCTGCGCGGGCATCTTCCTCTCCTTCCTCGGCCGGCTGGCGGTGGAATGGTGGGAAGGCTGGACGGTGCAACTGGCGGTGAATGCCGTCGGGCTCGGGGCGATGGTGGCGATCGCGGCGGCGGTAGCCTGGTCCGATGCGAAGCCGCCCAGATCCGCCTTGCCGGCTCGTGCCGCAGGCGATACGGCTTGAGTACCATGCGCCGCCCGGTCGCCCGATTCGCGCTGCTCCTCGCCCTTCTTCTGGGGACGGTGCCGGTCGGTCCGGCATGGGCCCTAACCGCCCCCTGCGGAGCCCCGGATGACCTGATCGAGCCGGTTCCCCTCCCCGCCACGGCCGCTGCCGTCGCGGCCGGAACACTGCCGGTACTGGTGGTCGGCTCTGCCAGCGTGGCGGGGCCTGGCGGTAGCGGGGCGGACAGCGCTTATCCCGCCCAGCTCGAAACCCTGCTCGCCCGTGCCTTCCCAGGCGTGCGGGTGGAGGTGGTGGCGCAGGGCGGGCGCGGCATGGTGGCATCCGACCACCTGGCCCTGATCCGTGCCGCCCTGGCCCAGCGCCACCGCGCCCTGGTGCTGTGGCAGGCGGCGACGGTGGAGGCGGTGCGCGGTGCCGACATTGCCGAGATGACCGATTCCCTGCTGGCGGGCGCCGAGCGGGTGCAGGAGGGCGGCGGCGACCTCATCCTGCTCGACCCGCAATGGTCGCGCTTCCTGCGGGCCAATGCCGATGTGGAATCCTATCGCGACGCCCTGCGCGCGACCGCCGCGGCCAGCGGGGCCGGCCTGCTCAGCCGATATGCGCTGATGAGCGCATGGGCCGATGCCGGAACGGTCGATGTGGAGCGCGCGCCGCGCGACCTGAAGGTGGTGGAGGTGGACAAGCTCAACCGCTGCCTCGCGGAATCCCTTGCCGAGATGATCCGGCAGGGGGTTGCGGAGGCGCGGCGGTAGCGGGGGCTGGAGACACGTCCCCGGCCCCTTCCCTCAAGCCTCGCGTGCCTTGTAGATCGTGTCAGCCAGGGCCCGCAGCGCTTCCGGCACGCCCGCCCCGGTCGCGCCGGAGATGAGCATGGGCTCCTTCCCCAGCACGCGCGTCAGCGCCTTGACCCGGGAGGTGCGGGCCTGGGGCGTCATGGCGTCCATCTTGTTCAGCGCCACGATTTCCGGCTTCTCGCTCAAGCCCCCGCCATAGCCTTCCAACTCGGCGCGCACGGTGCGGTAGGCCTCCGCGGGATCAGCCTGGGTGCCGTCGATCAGGTGCAGCAGGACCGCGCAGCGCTCGATATGACCGAGGAAGCGGTCGCCGAGGCCGGCACCCTCATGCGCGCCCTCGATCAGGCCGGGGATGTCGGCCAGGACGAATTCCTCCGTCGCGTTCAGGCGCACGACGCCGAGCTGCGGGTGGAGGGTGGTGAAGGGGTAGTCGGCGATCTTCGGCCGCGCGGCGGAACTGGCGGCGAGGAAGGTGGACTTGCCGGCATTCGGCAACCCGACCAGCCCGGCATCGGCGATCAGCTTCAGCCGCAGCCAGACCCAGCGTTCCTCGCCCGGATAGCCCTTATCGGCCCGGCGGGGCGCGCGGTTCGTGCTGGTCTTGAAATGGGCGTTGCCATGGCCGCCATCGCCGCCGCGGCAGAGGATCGCGGTCTGGCCCGGCTTGGTCAGGTCGGCCAGCACCGTCTTCTTGTCATCCGCCAGGATGACGGTGCCGACGGGAACCTTGAGGAGCACGTCCTCCGAGGCCGCGCCGGTGCGGTCGGAGCCCGCGCCGTTGCCACCCTTGCGGGCCTTGAAATGCTGGGCGTAGCGGTAGTCGATCAAGGTGTTCAGCCCGTCCACCGCCTGGGCGATGACATTGCCGCCGCGGCCGCCATTGCCGCCATCGGGTCCGCCGAACTCGATATACTTCTCGCGCCGGAACGCGACCACGCCGTCCCCGCCGTCACCGGCCTTGAGATAGACCTTCGCTTCGTCGAGGAACTTCATGGCTTCAGGTTTTCCAAACGAAAACGGGGGCCGCGAGGGGCCCCCGTGATCCTGGCGCTGGCTTGGGGCCGATTACTCGGCCGCGACAGCCACCGGCACGACGGAAACCGCCACGCGGTCATCGGCCTTGCGCTCGAACTTCACATGGCCATCCACGGTGGCGTGGAGGGAGTGGGTGCGGCCGACCAGCACGTTGCGGCCCGCCATCATCTTCGTGCCGCGCTGGGTCACGATGATGTTGCCGGCGCGGACGGCCTGGCCGCCGAACAGCTTCACGCCGAGGCGCTTACCAGCGGAGTCGCGCCCATTGCGGGAGGAGCCGCCGGCCTTCTTATGAGCCATCTCTCAGATCTCCTGTCTCAGGCCGCTGCTCAGGCCGCGAAGTCGCCGATCCGCAGCACCGTCAGGTGCTGGCGGTGGCCGTTCTTGCGGCGGCTGTTCTGCCGGCGGCGCTTCTTGAAGATAATCACCTTGTCGCCGCGCTTCTGCTCCAGGATCGTGGCGGTCAGGGAGACACCGGGGACGGTGGGAGCGCCGAGGGTCAGGCCGTTCTCGCCGCCGATCGCCAGCACGTCGTGGAAGGTGATGGTGGCGCCGGCCTCGGCGTCCAGCTTCTCCACGGTCAGCACGGCGTTGGGGGTCACGCGGTACTGCTTCCCGCCGGTGCGGATCACTGCGTAGGTCATGGGGATGCGGTCCGCCTTCGTCTCGGCTCTTTGGTCGTGCAAGAACCGGCATGGCCCGCGCCCGTGACGGGGAGCCTCACCGGAGAGGGGCGGCGTATAGCGGGACCGAGGCGCCGGAGTCAACCGCGGGATGTTCCGGGCGGCGCCATGCGGCCGCAGGACGCGTTGCACGCGGGCACGGAGGGCATTATAGGGCCGTCCACGCGCTGGAGAGGTGCCAGAGTGGCCGATTGGGCCGGTCTCGAAAACCGGAGTAGGGGCAACCCTACCGTGGGTTCGAATCCCACCCTCTCCGCCAGCGATCTACATTAACTTCCTGTTTTGTCAGACTTCCTTCCGACAGGGTGGCTTATGCCCCCTCAATTTTGTGATGCTAGCCCTGCCGTCGGCGTTGAGCCGCGCATCCGAGGTGCTTCCCGCTGCCATCCACCAGCATCAGTGAATCGCAGGGGATCAGTGCCCGCCAACACTCCCGCGCACAGGTTTCCTAGGCGAGGTCGTTCTCGCCTGATCCTTTGTCCTCGCCCTTCGGCGGCGATGCTGGTTCTGCCGGGGTCGACTCCGAAGGCGAGCCTCCGCCAAGTATATTCGTCCC
>DATCMG010000460.1:0-3646 GCA_036563555.1 Roseomonas sp.
ACCTGTGGTATCGACGTTGGACAGTTCATCTAGATCATATGGAACTGTAACGTCTGACACACTGGTCTGTTACACATCCTACATCATGCGATTTTGGGTTGTTGATGGACCGTGAGGTAGGCACCGCGTATGCATACAGCATCGTGGCGCCGGCCCGGTTGTCCGGCAGCGAGGTCGGTTCCCCGTGGAACCGGGAGGTATGGAGCATGGCCAGGCGAGAACTTCTTCGTGCGGTTGCGGCCAGTGCATTGCTGCTTGGCGTTGGTGGGGCGCTTGCACCAGCAGCTGGCCTCGCCCAGGACGCCACGCCCTCCATGATGCAGGAGGCGGTCGCCCATCCAGCCCACATCCACAGCGGGTCCTGCCCGGAGGTGGGTGACGTCGTCTTTCCGCTCCAGGACATCGCCCCCACCGGCATGATGGGCACCCCGGCGGCGGGCATGGAGGCCTCCCCGATGGCCGGCTCGGGCGCGATGGCGTCCCCCATGGCGGGCAGTGACGTGGACATGTCGCAGGTCGTGGCCATGAGCACCACGGTCGTGGAGGCGCCGCTCGCCGATATCCTGGGCGCCGAGCACGCCATCAACGTCCACGAGAGCGCCGAGCACATCGAGGTTTACATCGCCTGCGGCGACATCACCGGTGAGCCGGAAGATGGCACGCTTGAGATCACCCTCGAGGAGCGCAACGACTCGGGCGTCGAAGGGGAGGCGTACCTCACCGATAACGGCGATGACACCACCACCGTCGAGGTCGTGCTGATGCAGGCCTCTGACGATGGCATGTCGACCCCGGAGGCCACCCCAGCCGGGTAAGCGATTACGAGGAGCACGAACTGGATCAGCCGCCGGGACTCGAAATCCCGGCGGCTTTTGTCTGACTGTCCGGTCGTCTCCCGGGTGGCGACCTGTCGCCGGTTGGTGCTCTGCCCCGTTCGAGCGTCTCCAGCACCGGTGCGTCTGCTCACCAACGGTTCGGGGAGCGCTCCCAAGAGACGCTGCGCTCGCTCTTCCGCTCGTTCTGGCAGGCGGGCTTTGAGTCGGCATCCCACATCAATGCAACGAGCGCGTGGACATGCTCGGTGCGACCCAGCACATAGCGCAGGCCGATGCGGACTATGCCCAGCTGAAGGCTGTGGACAGCCAGGCGGCGTGGGAGGGCATCCCGCGGACCGTTGCGCTGCTACCTGCGAGGCGTCGTGCCGCTATCGACGTCACGAATGACCGTAGCGTCCTCGACGACATCCACCTCTTCACGGCGGACGGTCCCGCGTACCTGCTTGGTGCGGTGGATCACTTCCTTGGTGACGATGAGTTCTTCTGTCACCTGCGCGCGCTTGCGCGACTCCACTTCCTGTGCCGTGAGCGGTATCGTGATGACGATTTCCTCGAAGGCGCCCGCGTCGTTCTCGCCGGTCACTCGATCAACAATGCGCCGCTCAACGCGAATCTGCTGCTCGGTGACCGGCTCCTCCAGCACACGCTCCTCGGTGACGACGCGCTTCTGGATGCGGGCAACAAAAGCTGGGGCTGCCCGTACGGTTGCGATAAGGTCCTCTTCGTGGAGAGGAATAACGATCTCATCCTCGTGTGTCGCTTCGTAGCCAGTGACCTGCGGCTGCCCCTGGACGCGGGTCATGGTGGCAGACACAACGTCTGCCGTCCCCAGGACATCCATTGTCTCGATCGCATCCGTCGAGAACGTGTCGGTCACTTGAAGGCCTCCCAATGCGCTCTTGGGCACCGTGTCCCATCCGCTTTGCAGGATGGCGTCCTTGGCGACATTCAGCATGACCTGGCCGTTGCCGGCTTCGGTGATAGCGGCGACCGGAACGGCGTAATCGGTCGGGAAAAAGTCACTTTCCACCACGAGATAGGCGGGGTGGACTTCGACCACCCTGCCGACGAAGTCGCCGTCGCTGCCGTGGACCTCGTCACCGGGATGGATCTGATCACTTGCTGGGCTCATCGGGGTTCTCTCCGTGGTTACGGGATTGGGGAACGTGTGCCCGTCATCTCACCTGACGACGGGTCGCTGTCACCCTTGCACCATGCAGACCAGCACCAGTGACAGGCATGACCGCACCGCCGCACGGCGCTCCTGTTTGGGTGGCCCTTGTCCACACCCGCGCGGTGTAACCCGCATTCCGGCGTTCCCGCTCACGACGAACGTGTTGCTTTCCGCGATACTGCGCCATTTTTCGATAGGAACTGATTGTTCACCACGTGAGCGAATATCTTGCAGGGGGTGGGGCTTTTGTCTTCGGCATTGCGAGTAAAGACAGAGGGTCCCCACCCAAACCCTAACATTCCTGTAGACCGAAATAATCTCATGGGGAGATGCTGGCCTGATTATCTTGACTGCCTGATTGACTCGCACCCTCTCTAATTCTTGCCTCCCTACCGGCTTACCTCCTTGCTGTTCTGCCTGTCCTTGTGTCTCTTGCCTTTCCACCTTTCATGGCCGCATTGAGCGCCTTCGCAAGGTCCGCGTCCCGCGCCATGAGTTCCTGACCCCGGGCGATTACCTTTGCCTCGTTGATCGGCTGACCCGATGCCGTCTTCAGCATGTCGTAGTTGCGGGTAATCGGCATTCTGCGCATCGCCCTGTAGCGCAACATGGGACGCGGGGCCGAAACCGAAGCAGGGGGGTCCGGTCATGGGAAGTATCGGACCCCAGGCGGGCGTGGCTTGCCACGCTCTAGAGATGCCGCGGCATGACCCCTGTGGCAAGGGGCTGGGTCGCGAACGCCGTGTTTCCGGCTCACCCCAAGGTCTCGCCCGGCCTTACCCCACGTGTATGGCTGGCCGCGTTTGGGGATCGGGATCGGTCTGACGTAGGATCTCGCGCGTCACCGGGGCAATGTCCCCCTCCCCGAAGAAGACGAAGCGGGCCAGATACGCTAGAGGATTTCCTTCGGTCCAGCCAAAGTAGGCGTGCGGCTTCTTGCCTGTCTGGTCCTGGATCGCGAGCAATGTCGCGGCCAGGGCGTTGGGGATGGAGGCACCCTCGACCTTCAGCACCCGGAAGCCTCCGATCTCCTCGCCCTGGACCTGCACGTCCGCGGCAAAGACCGACGCGTCCTGCACGTGGGCCTCCAGGAAGAGGACAGACCTGCCAGGGGGGATGTGGCTCGCCTCACGTTCTTCCCGTTCCTTGAGCAGGTACTCCCGGGTGTTGCGCGCATCCGGGTGGTTGGCGATCAACCGGAGTGGACCGCGGCTGGCGGCTTCGCGGATGAAGCGTTCGGCAGTGGCATCAAAGACGACCTCCGTAGCCCGCAACTCCGTGGAGCGGGCTGTGCGGGAGACGAGGGAGATGACGATGATCGCGACGAAGAACGCACCCGCCATCTTGAGACCGCTCGGGTCCTGGACCAACGTGTTGCCGAAGGCGTAGAGGAAGATGAGCATCACCGCGCCGAACCAGACCATCGCACGCACCGCCTTGTTCCGCCACGACGACAGGAACACGGCCACCGAGGCCGAGGTGATGACGGCCAGCACGCCCGTCGCATACGGACCGGCCTGCGCCGTGATGTCCGCGCGGAAGAGGATGGTCACCACAAAGCAGATCAGGGTGAAGACGATGACCAGCGGTCGCGTGGCGCGTGCCCAATCTGGGGCCATGCCGTAGCGGGGCAGGT
>DATCMG010000463.1:0-6746 GCA_036563555.1 Roseomonas sp.
CCCAGCACCACCGCGATCTCATCCAGATAGGCCGCGAAGCGCTCCTCGCCCGACCGTGGCCGATTTGTCTGCCCCTGTGCCATGCCATAGAAATAGAACACCTGACCCGAAATGACACAGTAAGACTAATGACACAGTAAGACTAAGGTGGAGCCGATCCCCGGCAGCGGGCAATGAATATGGGTGCTGTACATACAGTGGCTCACTTCGCCCTGCCCCATCAGAATTTGACGACAGGAGCTCGGTTCTCGTCTCGAGCACACGGGTAAAGGGACCGTCGGCGGCGCTGAATTTGATGCGGCCGCTCGCCCCGCTGCGGCCCGGGCCAGCGGAGCGTGCTG
This sequence comes from Roseomonas sp., assembly GCA_036563555.1. Lineage (GTDB taxonomy): Bacteria > Pseudomonadota > Alphaproteobacteria > Acetobacterales > Acetobacteraceae > Roseomonas. Next base: position 342 of record DATCMG010000463.1, read on the forward strand.
TTGACCTCTCCCCATTGGTCCCCTTCGCGGCGACCAGGCAGGTTGCCCGCCGGCGGCAGGTGAGGCGGGACTCCAAGCGGAATGGCCTGCTACCGGCAGCGAGTGGGCACGGAATTGAATAGGGCCTCGGCAGCCCGTTGCAACTTAGACGCCCGCCAGTAGCCCGCCTGCGCCGCCGGGGTCGGAAGAGCGCGCAAGATGAACCATGCGCCACCGCTCAGGTCAGACAAATCGGAACTGGCCATAGTACATAGTACATGGGCCAGGGAACATTTCCGGGCGTTGAAGCATCCAATGACCTACCGGCGGTACATGGCCGAAGCCGGCCTCGGGAGAAAAGGTATGGATGGTCTCGCAAAGCGGATCGGCGGCAAGGCTGATCTGAATGACACCGCTGAGCTGGCGCGCCGGTCCTCTCGCGCCGAGGCTGAGGCGGCCGTGCGAACGCTGATCCGATGGGCGGGCGACGACCCCAGCCGCGAGGGCCTGCTTGATACACCGGACCGCGTCCTCCGCGCCTTTGAGGAGTGGTTCGGCGGCTATCGCGAGGACCCCGTGGAGTTGCTGGAGCGGACTTTTGGCGAGAGCGGCGGCTATGACGGAATGGTGCTGCTGCGCAATATCCGTTTTGTCTCCCACTGTGAGCATCACATGGCACCGGTCCTGGGCCGCGCCCATGTGGCCTATCTTCCCCGCGCCCGGGTCGTAGGGATCTCCAAGTTGACCCGCATCGTGGGGCTCTATGCCAGGCGGCTGCAGATCCAGGAGCGAATGACCGCACAGATCGCCGAGGCAATCGATACTGTGCTGCGGCCACGCGGCGTCGCCGTCGCTGTCGAGGCCAGCCACGGCTGCATGGCCACCCGCGGCGTCCAGCAGCCGGGCTCGACGATGATCACCAGCTGCATGCTCGGCGCCTTCCAGAACCAGCCCGAGACTCGGACGGAGTTCCTCTCCGCGGTCGGATTAGGTCAGCACAATCGTGCCGCCGGGAACATTTTAGGCTGATCGGCATCTATTGTTTGAAGGCACGAGGAACGGGTGAATGCGAGGACACCAAGGACCAGAAACCGCCCCCGACGACACGGGCGCCATGCTCGCGGAGGCCGACCTCGTTGCCCAGGCCCTCATGGGCAGGGCAGCAGCCTTTCGTGAGATCATGCGGCGCAACAACCGCCGCCTGTTCCGAACCGCACGCAGTGTGCTGCGCGACGACGCGGAGGCCGAGGATGCGGTGCAGGAATCTTACGTACGGGCCTTCCGCAGCCTGGCCGACTTCCGGGGGCATGCCAGCCTTTCGACCTGGCTTACCCGTATCACCCTCAATGAAGCGCTTGGCCGCCTGAGGCGCCGACGGAACACCATCAGTCAAGAGTCCGCTAAGATCGCACAATCCGGCGTAGGGGCCAACATCCTGATGTTTCCCACAGGCCAGGCGGGAGGTGATCCCGAAAACACATCGGCATGCCGCGAAATCCGGCGCATCTTGGAGGAGGCAATCGATGGGTTGCCGGAGGCTTTCCGGGTCGTGCTCGTCGCCCGGGACGTTGATGGGATGAGTATCGGGGAGACGGCCCAGGTTCTTGGTGTCAGGTCGGAGACGGTCAGGACTCGGCTGCACCGAGCCCGGTATTTGCTCCGGCAGGTGCTCGAGCGCCGGCTCGGCGACACTCTGCAGGGCGCCTTTCCCTTCGACGGTGCCCGCTGTGCGCGGCTTTCCGATGCGGTGCTGTCCCGGCTCGGCCTCCCCACGCCAGGACCTCCGGAGTGACGGTGCCCCGATCCGACGGCGGCCGGCAGGCATCATCCCGCTCGCGGGATGAGAATGCGTCGAGCGGTCCGGCAAGGCTGGTGCCGAAGCGCTCTCCCTCTAGGACCAGCGAACGTTGGGAGGTTCCATGCGTGAAGACAACCCACAGAGCACTGCAAAGATCGCAGGCCACCCAATCCATCCGATGCTCGTGCCGTTCCCGATTGCCTTCTTTGTCGCCGCCCTCTTCTGCGACATCGTGTTCTGGCGGATAGGAGTATCCACCTGAGCGACGGCGGCGCAGTGGCTGCTCGGCGCTGGATTGATCACCTCAGCCTTGGCGGCCATCACGGGGCTCACCGACTACTTCGGGGACAAGAAGGTCCGCGCGCTCCGCGATGCCAGGCACCACATGGTCGGGAACATCGTCGCCGTCCTCATCGCGCTCGCGAACTTCCTCTGGCGCTATACCCAGGGTGAGATGGCCGTGGTGCCGTTGGGGCTCGTCCTCTCCCTGGCCGTGGCAGCGATCCTGCTGTTCACGGGCTGGAAGGGCGGGGAGCTGGTGTATCGCCACCGGGTGGGAATTCACAACGTCTCAGAGCTTCGGCGGTGAGCGGTATGGGGCCAGTCTCCACCCCGGCGGAGATGCCGCCGGTCGCCGTGGTGACCGGCGCTTCCGCCGGCATTGGCCGGGCCACGACCGTAGCTTTGGCGCGCCGTGGCTGGCGCGTCGCGTTGCTGGCGCGCGGTCATGCCGGGCTGGAGGGTGCCAGGCGGGACGTCGAGGCGGCTGGCGGCCTGCCTCTCGTCATGTCCCTCGATGTCGCCGACGCAGCGGCCGTTGCCGCCGCAGCCGACCAGATTTTCCAGACCTGGGGCAGGATTGACCTCTGGGTCAACAACGCGATGGCGACGGTCTTTGGACCCGCCGACCGGGTGCCGCCGGACGAGTGGAGGCGGGTCACTGAGGTCACCTATCTGGGTGCGGTCCATGGCACATTGGCGGCGCTCCGACACATGAAGGCTGCTGGTAGAGGCACCGTCCTGCAGGTGGGATCGGCGCTCACCTACAGGTCGATCCCCCTTCAAGCCCCCTACTGTGCCGCAAAGGCGGCGCTCCGCGGCTTCACCGATTCACTTCGCTGCGAACTCCTGCACGACCGGAGCAAGGTGAGGCTGACCATGGTTCACCTGCCAGGTGTGAACACGCCGCAGTTCAGCTGGTCACGAACGCATATGCCTCGGCGACATCAGCCGGTTGGACCCGTCTACCAGCCCGAGCCCATCGCGGAGGCTATCGTCGCGGCCGCCCTGAAAGCACCTCGCGAACTGTGGGTGGGCGCGCCCACCATTAAGGCAATCCTTGGCGCGTGGGTGGTTCCGGGATTGCTCGACCGCTATCTCGCGCGGGCGACCTATGAGCAGCAGATGTCCTCTGAGTCGGCAGGCGATGGATCCGGCATTCTCGTCAATCCCGCCGATGAGGACCATGGCGCGCATGGCGCCTTCGGTGCCGAGGCAAGACCGCGGGTCCTCAGTGCCAGCGCAGCACAGCTACGGGGCGGAACCGCGCTTGCCGCGGCGGGGCTGCTCGCGCTGGGCCTCCTCGCGGTCGGGCGCTGTGGCCGAGACGCTGCGCGGGCGGTGCGGGCATGATCTGCCACATCGCTTACGGCAAGGCCATCCTCGCCGGCATGGCTGGCGCGGTCGCCTGGGAGGTTGTGGCGCGTCCGCTGATCCTGCTCGGGGTGCCTTTCCTGGACCTCGTCGGGCTCCTTGGCTCCCTCGCGATGCCCAATGCGAGCGCCTGGGCGTCATGGACAGCTGGTATGCTGCTGCACCTGATCGTCGGCGCCATATGGGCCGTCTTCTATGCTTATTTCTTCTGGTCCGTCGTGCCACTTCGCCCGGCGCTCCAGGGCCTGGCCTTCGCCCTCGTGCCCATGCCGCTGGCGATCCTGATCATGCACCCGCAGCTTGAACTCATGCACCCGCTCCTCTTGTCAGGCTCCCTGCCCCAATCAGGCCGGTTCGGCCTGGACGGCGGGTTGCACGAACCGCTCTCGGTCGCGGTCGGCCACCTCATCTGGGGCGCGATACTGGGCCTGCTCTACACGCGTCCGGTCGGCTATGCGGTCGGTCGGCCGCCACTCCTGGCCGACACGCGCCGCGGCAGCCCGATCCCTGCTGTCCATGTGGAATCCACTGGGCGTGAGCCAGAGTCCGTTGAAGACCGGTTCATGTTCGCCACGGGAATTGAGTGCAGCTACCTAACCCTCGAAGGCGGGCGGTGGCGAATGGACCAGATGCAGGCTTGCGGCCACTACCGGCACTGGCGCACCGACCTGCAGCTGGTCCGGAGTCTGGGGCTGCACTACCTGCGTTACGGACCGCCGCTGCACCTCATTCACCGGGGCCCGGGGCAGTATGACTGGGCCTTCCTCGATGAGGTTGCGGCCGAGATGCAGCGGCTCGGCATCGTGCCGATCATGGATCTCTGCCATTTCGGTCTACCCAGCTGGCTCCAGAATTTCCAAAACCCGGAGGTGCCGCAGGCTCTGGCCGAATATGCCCGGGCATTCGCGCGGCGGTATCCCTGGGTGCGCCTCTACACGCCCGTCAACGAGATGTATGTCTGCGCCAAGCTCAGTGCGCTCAAAGGCCTGTGGAACGAGCAATGCAAGGACGAGCGCGCCTTCGTCACCGCCGTCCACCATCTCGCCAAGGCCAATGTACTGATGATGCAGGCCATCGCGGCCGTGCGCCCAGACGCCACCTTCGTCAACAGTGAAAGTGGCGATTTCTTTCAGCCCTGCTGCCCCGGTCCAGAGATCCGCCGCATCGCCGACTTCGAGAACGAGCGGCGCTTCCTGCCGCTCGACCTGCTCTATGCCCGGCCCATGCGGCCGGACATGCGCGCCTACCTCACCGAGAATGGCATGCCCCCAGAAGAGTATGCGTGGTTCATGCGGCAGGACGTCCGCGGACGTTCCATCCTCGGCGTTGACTACTACGACTGGAATGAAAAGCTCATCGACAGCAACGGCCAGGCGCAAGCCTTGGGGGAGCTATTCGGCTGGTATGCCGTGGCCGGTCAGTACTACCGCCGCTATCGCCGACCGATGATGCACACCGAAACCAATCACATGAACGCCGGCGAGGCGCCGCGCTGGCTGTGGCGCCAGCGGCATAACGTGCAGCTCATGCGCCAGAGCGGCGTGCCCATGGTCGGCTTCACCTGGTACTCGCTCACTGATCAGGTTGACTGGGACATCGCGCTTCGTGAGGCACTTGGCAATGTAAACCCGGTGGGCCTCTTCGATCTCAATCGGGGTCCTCGCCCGGCCGGACAAGTCTATCGGCATCTTCTGAAGCTATTTGAAGCCGAGTACTCTGGGACCCCGTCGCTCGAAACCGTGTTAAGCGAGGCCCGGCAAATGACACCTGCGGGGACGGAACACCAGCATGTTTAGGATGCTGCAGGCCCACGGCCTCGATGCGGGGCCGACCCAGCGCCCCTTACTTGCGGGAGGCATCGCGAGCATGGCGGCTGATGTTCCACTAGCAATGATGCTCGCCACTTTTGGAACGCTTGACGCGCTCGCCTTGGCCATTGGCGCATCGCTCACAGCTGCCAGCCTTGCCTACTTCGGTATGATGCTGCTTAGCGGCATGCTCTACGGGGGATTTTTCCGGCGGGCCGCCAACGATCCTCGCGGCGGCTGGCTCTACGGGCTGGCATTCGGCTTTGTCCTTTGGATGCTCGGGCCCGTTCCGCTGGCGCAGTGGATACCTGTCGAGCCAATTTTGGCAGGTCGGCCGGCATTGGATTGCTCTTGGGTCAGTTGCTCTGGGGCCTGTGCTTGGGTGTGATGTTCCCCCTCCTTCATCGGCGGCTGCACGCAGGCGCGGGCGGACGTGTGCACTTCGGATCGGATGCCTTCGGCCCCGAAGCGGCCGTCCAGAGACATCTTCTGCGTGACCGGAGCTCGAGTGGAAGGGGATGAGGCCGTAGCTCTGAGGAAGTATCTGCTGGGGAGATAAGCCCGCGGCGGACGGCCGCCCCTTTCGGCTGTCGCGAAGTACCCTGCGTGACGACTTTGCTCAATGGAACGGCGACGAAACGCTGGACCGCCTTCAAAACGCGCTATCTGCGGCGTGCCGAAGGTTGGCGGAACGCGACGCCAGCCAGACGGCTGCGCTCATCGGCAGCCAGAGGCTGCGGCAACTCCGCCGATAGGGATCCATGGGCCCGGCGGTATGATCATCGAACGGCTCGACGAGCGATATCAGAAAAAGTTTTGGGATACGATCGACAGAATCGGAAGATCATGCGCCGGGTGTCGCTGGTGAGCGGCCTGTCTGACGCACCATGTTCCATCTCAAAGAAGCTGGACCTGGATGGTGGAGGAAGTGCCCTTGAGCCCCATGGCTCCAGAATTGATCGCACTGGATTGGGGGACCTCATCGCTTCGTGCCTACCTGATGGGGGCAGGAGGACGTGTGCTGGACACTTACACGGGGCCGCTGGGCATCATGCGCGTGGTGGACGGGAACTTCGCCGCCGTTTTCGAGCGTGCCAAGGGCGCCTGGCGCAGCCGCTGGCCAGGACTGCGTGCGGTCGCGGCCGGGATGATCGGAAGTGAGCAGGG
>DATCMG010000466.1:0-4090 GCA_036563555.1 Roseomonas sp.
GTCTGGCTGGAACATTGGCCGGATGAGGAGCACCGGAGCTTTCTCGTCCTGATCGCGCAGTCTCTTCCCCCGCGTTGGCCCGCCCGCCTGCTGGCGGCGATCGTTGCGGAGGTCCAGGATGAAATCGCCCGGCGCATGGCAGACAGCGCCACTGCTTCCCCATCGCTCCGGAAGCCGCAGGAACCCTTACAGGAGGCCAGCATGACCACTGATCCGACACGCTTCTCCGAGATCCGCCCGGCCGTTGGTCGTCGTGCCCTGGGGCGCCTGGCCGCCGGCGTCACCATCGGGCTCGCGGCGCCTGCCGTGGTGGGCTACGCCCAGCCGGCCGTGCTGCGCCTCGCCAACATTCAGCCAATTACCGGTCCATCCGCTGCCTATGGCTGGCGGACGCGTGACGGGGCGCAACTCGCCGTGGATGAGATCAATGCCAAGGGGCTGGAAGCCGGTGGCACGACCTATCGGCTCGAGATCGCGTTGCAGGACATGGTGAACGACCCGCAGCAGGCCGTTACCCTTCTCCGGCAGGCAGCCTCCAACAGCGATATCCTGGCCGTAATCGGGCCGGCGAATTCCGTGGGCTACGTTCCGAGCGTCCCGGCCGCCGGGCCGTTGCAGATCCCGATGGTCGGCGCGGGTTCCGGCGCACCGATCCGGCAGTGGAATCCCTGGGCCTACCGCGTCAACCCGGTGTCCGACACCGCGATCCCCGTGTTGCTGCGCAAGGTGCATGAAAAGATCGCATTCAAACGCCTGGCGGTGATCTACGACCAGACACAGGACGGGCAGGCGGGCGACGCCCAGGTCTGCAGGGCACAGGCCAAGGCGCTGGGCTACGAAGTGGTCGCCTTCGAGGCGTTTCGTGCCGGCGACCAGGATTTTTCTGCCCAACTCGCGACCATCCGCGTCGCGCGGCCCGATGCGGTGTTCGTGGCGGCAGCGACCGGAGACGGCGTCAAGCTTGCGAGTCAGGTGCGGGAGCTGGGGATCAGGGCGCCGATGCTGACGGGTTTCGGCTCCTTCCAGGACCCGGTCTACTGGGACGGCACGCAGGGCGTGGTCAAGGGGTCCTACACCTGGCTGGCCCAGGACCTTGCCTCGCCCTCGCCAGCGGTGAAGTCCTTCATGGACAACTATCGCCAGCGGTTCCAGCAGGAGGCCACCTCCTTCGCGACCTATGGGGCCGATGCGGTGTCGGCCATTGCCGGCGCGATCAGCAAGGCGGGCAACCCGTCCCGCGCCAAGCTGCAGGAGGCCTTGTCCGCGCTGGACATCACCACGCCCATCGGCACGCATCTGACCTTCAGGAACCCGCCCGACGGGGAGAACAAGACCCCTACGGTGGTGGCAATCGAGATCACCGGACGCGCGACCTACACGGCGCTGTAGGGACGTGCTGCAGGTCGAAGGAATCACCAAGCGCTTCGGCGGGCTGGTCGCGGTCAACGCGGTCAGCTTCGGCCTTCGCGCGGGTGAGGTGCTGTCGGTGGTCGGGCCAAACGGTGCTGGCAAGACCACGCTTTTCAATCTCATCACCGGCGTCCTCTCCCCGGATCAGGGGCGCGTCCTGCTGGACGGGCAGGATGTGACCGGCACGCCGCCACACCGGCTGGCGGGCATGGGAGTCGCCCGGACTTTCCAGAACGTCCGGCTGTTCGGTCACCTGAACGCCCTTGAGAACGTGATGATCGGGCAGGTCGCCGGGCATCGCTCCGGCGTGCTCGACGCGCTTGCCTGCACCCGGCGGGACCGGCATGACCGCCGCGCCATGGTGGAGCGGGCAGAGGCCCTGCTGGACTGGGTTGGCGTTGGCGCGAACCGCTTCCGCCTGCCGGGCGAGCTGCCCTATGGCGACCAGCGCCGGGTAGAGATTGCCCGGGCATTGAGCCTGCAGCCGCGCCTGCTCATCCTCGATGAACCCACCGCCGGCATGGTGGCGCAGGAAGCGCATGCAGTCATCGACATGATCGAGCGCCTGCAGGCCCGCGGCATCGCGCTGCTGCTGATCGAGCATAACATGAATGTCGTGATGTCGGCTTCGGACCGCATCGTCGTGATCTCCTTCGGCGAGAAGATCGCGGAAGGGCTGCCGGCCGAAATTCGCGCTGATCCCAAGGTCATCGAAGCCTATCTGGGAGCCGAGGATTGAACGCACTGCTGGAGATTCGCGACCTGGTTGTCACTTATGGCCAGGTGCCCGCGGTAAACGGCGTCTCGTTCGGCCTCGGGGCTGGGGAACTTGGCGTGGTTCTCGGCGCCAACGGCGCAGGCAAGACGACCATCATCAAGACCGTGATGGGGCTGCTCCGCCCGCGCAGCGGCAGTATCCGTCTTGAAGGGCAGGAACTGATCGGCCGGCGGCCGCATGAGATCCATCGCCTCGGCATCGCCTGGGTTCCCGAGGGGCGTCAGCTCTGGAACACCATGACGGTGCTCGACAATCTCCGAATGGGCGCGGCGGAGGTGAAGGACAAGGCGCTGGTTGAGCGGCGGATCGACGAGATGTTCACCCGCTTCCCTCGCCTGAACGAGCGGCAGGGGCAGCTCGCGGGATCCCTGAGCGGCGGCGAGCAGCAAATGGTGGCAATTGCCCGCGCGCTGGTGTCCGGACCGAAGCTGCTGCTCATGGATGAACCATCGCTTGGCCTCGCCCCCCTGGTTATTCGCGACGTGTTCACGCTGACCCGGGAGATCAACGCCATGGGTATCGCTGTTCTGATGGCCGAGCAGAATGCCCGGCAGTCGCTGAAGGTGGCGCACACTGCCCACCTGCTGGAACTTGGACAGCTTATCGAATCCGGCCCGGCCGCGGAGATCGCAGCCAAAGAAAGTGTCCAGGAAGTGTTCCTGGGCGGCAAGGCATAGGAGAGCAGCCGCAATGGACCTGTTCTTGCAACAGCTCAGCAATGGCTTGGTGATCGGAAGCACTTATGCCGTTGTCGCCGTTGGCTTCGCCCTTGCCTTCACGGTGCTGCGCGTCATCCAGTTCGCCCATCCCGAGGTGTTCATGATCGGGATGTTCTCCGGCATGATGGCGGCGAATGTGCTGCCTGGCGGCGGCCTGCTGGTCGGTCTGATCGGCGGTGCGCTGGGCGCCACCATCAGTGGCGCGGTGATCGAGAGCGCGGTCATTGCGCCGCTTCGTGGCCGTGACGTGCTGACGACGCTGATCGCCACGATCGGCGTGTCGGTGATCCTGCAGAACGGCATGGCCGTGCTGGTAGGGCCGGACCCCGTACCATATCCCCGGCTGTTGCCGGCGCAGTTCTTCGAGATCGGGCCGGTGCTGATAACCCTGCGCCAGCTTTTCAACGTCGGCCTTTCGCTGCTGCTCCTGGCCCTGGCGAGCTTCTATGTGCGGGGGACCCGCATCGGCCGCGCGACCCGCGCGATCGCGGAGCGACCGGACGTTGCCGCAGCCTTCGGTGTGGACGTGCGGCAGGTGTGCAGAATCACGATCTGGCTGGCTTCCGCCATGGGCGGAATCGCGGCCGTCGCGGTTGGCACCTTGTACGGTTCGGCCTCGGCTTTCGTAGGGATGCTCTACGGCCTCAAGGCCTTTGTCTGCATGCTCGTCGCGGGTAACCGCTACTTCGAGGCGGTGATCGCGGTCGGGCTGGCGCTCGGCGTGCTGGAGGCGCTGGTGACCGGCTATGTCTCCTCCTCGATGCGTGACGCGGTGGCCTTCCTGGTTCTGATCGGCGTGCTCTACCTGCGTCCGAACGGCCTGTTCGGCTCCTACGCGACCTGAAGGACGCCATCATGCCGAGCTTTACCTTCTTCGAGCCCATCCTCGTCTCCACCTTGCTGAACGTGGCGATGACGCTGGGCCTCTATGTCACCGCGCTTTCGGGGCAGCTGTCCCTGGCCACTGCAGCCATTGCGGGCGTAGGCGGCTACACGGCGGGTGTGCTGACCGCACGATATGGCGTGCCCTTCATCCCCGCCGTGATGGCTGCCACAGCCATGGGCGCTGCCCTGGGCGCGTTCCTGGCAGCGCTGACGGCGCGTATGCGCGACTTCGTGCTGAAGTTGACGACCCTGGCCGCCGGAGAGGCCCTCTCGGTGCTGGCGTTCAATTGGGAATTCA
>DATCMG010000727.1:0-1723 GCA_036563555.1 Roseomonas sp.
AAGCACTCAGCGCAACACGGACCACTACATAATGCGCAAATCGCGCAAAATTCCGTTGACTTTCGATCTTCCAACAAGGAAGCAGCGCCCGCTTTCCACGCGTTGTCCGGCAGGGCACCGCCCCTCGAAAGCGCCATCGGAGAACATCCCATGCAGATTCCCATCAAGCGCGCGATCGAAAAGGTTCCGGGCGGCATGATGGTCGTGCCCCTCGCCTTGGGCGCGCTGATCGCCACCTTCTTTCCAGACACGCCGAAGTTCTTCGGCTCCTTCACCGGCGCTCTCTTCTCCGGCGCGTTGACGATCCTGGCGGTGTTCTATGTCTGCATGGGCGCCAGCATCGACTTCAAGGCGACGCCCTACATCCTGAAGAAGGGCGGCACGCTGTTCGGCGTGAAGGTCGGCATGGCCGTGCTGCTGGGCGTGATCTTCGGCCAGATCCTGGGCGAGGCGCCGATCACCTCCGGTGTCTTCGCCGGCCTCTCGACGCTGGCCATCGTCGCCGCGATGAACGACACGAATGGCGGCCTCTACATGGCCCTGATGGGACAGTACGGCGAGCCGCGCGACGTCGGCGCCTACACCGTGATGACGTTGGAGTCTGGCCCCTTCCTGACCATGGTGACGCTGGGCGTCGCTGGCCTCTCGGCCTTCCCCTGGCCGACCCTGGTGGGCTCCATCCTGCCGCTGCTCGTCGGCATGCTCCTCGGCAACCTCGATCGTGACATGCGCGATTTTCTCAGCCGCGCGATCCCCGTGATGATTCCCTTCTTTGCCTTCGCCCTCGGCAGCGGGCTGGATCTTGGCAAGGTCTGGCAGGCGGGGCTGCTTGGGCTCGGGCTTGGCGTGGCCGTGGTGGTCGTCACCGGCATCCCGCTCTTCCTTGCCGATCGCGCAATCGGCGGCACGGGCGTCGCGGGCGTGGCGGCGGCCTCTACCGCGGGCAACGCGGCGGCGGTGCCCGCCATCGTGGCAGCGGCCAACCCGGTCTATGCGCCGGCGGCAGCCCACGCGACCATCCTCGTCGCCGCGGCGGTCATCGTGACCACCGTGCTGGTGCCCCTGCTGACGGCCTGGACCGCGCGCCGGGTCGGCGCCGTGCCAGCCACGGCCCAGGCGGAACCGGCGGAATGACCCACCGCTGGCTGATCCTGGCCGATGACCTGACTGGCGCTGCCGATTGCGGGATCGCCTTCGCACGTCGCGGGTTTGGCGCCTCGGTCGGCTGGCATGGCGTGGACACGGCTTTCGGCACGGAGGTGCTGGCGGTGGATGCCGACAGTCGCCGCCTCTCGCCTGAGGCGGCAGGGGCGCGCCATGTCGCGCTTCTGCGCGCCCGCCATCAGCCCGGGATGGGCTTGATCAAGAAGATCGATTCCACCCTGCGCGGCCAGCCGGCCGCCGAGCTGGCTGCCACCTGCCGCGCCCTGCGCAAGGGGGGGCACCCGGCGCTCGCGATCGTCGCCCCCGCCTTCCCCGCGACCGGCCGCACCACCGAGGCGGGGCGCGTCCACATGAACGGCGCGCCGCTGGAAACCACGCCCCTCTGGGCACGCGACCACACCTATGACAGCGCTGTGCTGACGGAGATGCTGGCGACGGTCGGCCTATCCGCCCGCCTGATGCCGCTCGACCTCGTGCGGAAGGGCGATGCGGCGCTGGCGGGGGCCTTGCGCGCGGCACTCGACGAGAGCCTCGACGCCGTGGTGTGCGATGCGACGGA
>DATCMG010000478.1:0-9388 GCA_036563555.1 Roseomonas sp.
GGGATGCAGGACTGGCAACCCGGGCAGACCGGGGCGTAGGCGATGTTGTGGCTGCGGCGGAAGCCGGCGCGGGAAAGCCGGTCGTGCAGCGCCTCGCCCTCGGGGCCCGAGAGTTCGGTCACCACCTTCCGCTCCGTCCGCCCGCTCAGATAAGGGCAGGGAAGGGGGGCCGTGGTGTAGAAGAACTGCGGTCGGCGTTGGGCACGGTGCAGCATGCTGACTCCAGTTTCGGCCGAACGGGTCCCGCCGTCCATGACCTATATCAAGGAAACAACGCGAAGTTCCGCGCCGGGATAGTCGCGCGTGCTCAAGGCTCGAGCCGCAGCCGCGCGACAATTGGCGCTTCGGCCGGCAAGGCTTCGAGCCGCCCGGCCGTCCAACCTGAATTCATGTCGTCCCAGTGCCGGGAAAAGGGGTTGCCGGATTGTCCCGTCGCGATCGCGGCCGCCACCCCGTCGCGCGAGGCCAAGTCCATCACGATCCGCAGCCCCGGCCCATGGACATGGGAATAGTCCCGCGCCATCCCGCCACGGTTCACGGTCTGCCCGTCGCCGGGTGTCGGCGCTTCGATCCGCGTCCAGCTGGCCAGCAGCGGCACGAAGCGAAGCAGCGGATGCTCAAGCCGCACGCGATGGGCATCGCCCCAACGCCAGGCCGCAGGATCCGGCCCGAAGCGCGGCACCAGTTCCGCCACCGCCGCCTCCAGCGCCTGCGCCGAGAGCGCCCCGCATCCGGCCGGGCCGCACCAGGCCGCGCCCTCGGGGGAGGGTAGGAGGCGCAGGAACTCCGGCCCTGCCGCCCAGCTCCCCTCCGGCACGCCGCCCGCTCCCAGGGCCAGGCGCCCCAGTTGCCGCATCCAGACATTGAAGATCAGCGGTTGCGGCAGGCCGATGGCGGCGGTGCCGTCCCAGCCCGGCATCAGGTCGCGCGCCATCCCGGCGGCCCCGGAAGGCCGGGGTGGCGACAGGAGCAGCGGCAGCATTTCCCGCGCCAGGAGATTCACGGAATCGGCCTGCATGGCGGCGAAATCGGCCGGGGTGTGACGCGGCCGCTGGCGGAGCAGCTCGCCGATCCGCCGGAAGCGCCAGTCGCCGAACCAGTCACGGCCGAGGAACACCTCGCTCCCCGCCGGCTGCACGCGGTTGTTGGCGTTCACCAGCACGCCGCTCGCCGGCTCCACGACATGCGGCATGGCGTCGAAGGGCACCCAGCCCGTCCAATCATGCGCGCCGTCCCAGCCCGGCACGGGCAGGGAACCGTTACCGGCGGCGCGCAGGGGCGTGCGCCCCGTCAGGAACATCGCGATGCCGCCCGCCGCATCCGCCACCATCAGGTTCTGCGCCGGGCTGGCGATCAGGGCCGCCGCCGCCCGCGCCTCGGCGATGGAGCCTGCCCGGTTCAAGGCCAGCAGCCCCGCCGCCTGGGTATCGGCGGGCGCGAGACTCGCCATGGCCACCGCCAGCACCCGGTCCCCCGGCGGTTCCTCGTCCAGGTCGGAGATCACCGGGCCGTGGCGGGTCTCGCGCACGCGCAGAACCGTGTCGGGGCCGCCGCGCACCGCGATCCGCTCCTCGCGCGTCGTGAAGGGGCGGGGGCCTTCCGGCGTGTCATAGGCATCGGCGCCGGCAAGCCTTTCGACGAAGACGTCCTGCGTGTCGGAATGCGTGGTGGTGAAGCCCCAGGCCAGGCGCTCGTTCCGCCCGATCACCACCATCGGCACGCCAGGCGCGGTGGCACCGGCCAGGAAGCGGCCGCCCGGTAATTCAATCCGCGCGAGATACCAGAGCGCCGGCGCCTGGAGCGCGAGATGCGGATCGGAGGCCAGCAGCGCGCCGCCCGTGGCCGAGCGCGACGGCACCACCGCCCAGGCATTGGAGGCGGATTCCGGCAGCGGTGCATCCTCCCCCCAACGCGGCGTCGCCTTCAGCAGCCCGGCCAGGCGCTCTGCCGGGGGCAGTGCCGCGAGATCCGCCCGCCCCGGGCTGTCATCCGAGGGCCAGAGCTGCCAAAGCCGCTCAGCCGGGAGGATGGTGGAGAGCCGCGCCCGTTCCGTCTCCGTCCGCCAGTTCCCCGAGAGCCAGAGCCCCATCACCTTGCCCCAGAGCAGGCTATCGGAGGGTTTCCACGGCTCCGGCGCGCCCAGAACCAGGAATTCGGGTGCGGCGAAGCGACCGCGCGCACCGATCCAGGCATTCACCCCGGCCGCATAGGCTTCCAGCATGCCGCGCGCCTCGGCCGGCAGGGCGGCGAGATCCGCCTCGGCGCGCTGGCGCAGGCCGAGCGTGCGCATGAAGCGGTCCAGACGGAGCGTGGAGGAGCCCGCCACCTCGCTCAGCCGCCCGGCGCCGCCGCGCCGCGTCATCTCCATCTGGAAGAGCCGGTCGCGGGCGTGCAGCACGCCCATTGCCATGGCCGCGTCCCGCTCGCTTTCCGCGCGGATCCGCGGGATTCCCCTCTCATCGAAACCGATCTCGACGGGTGCCGAGAGACCGGCGAGCCGCATTGCCTCCGCCTCGCCCGGCAGGGTCCACCAGACCGCGCCCGCAGCAAGTGCCAGCAGCAACAACGGCAGGGCGATCAGAAGGAAGAGCCCCCGGCGCAGCCAGCGCCCGATGGAGCGGACAGGGAGCCGGGCGCGCCGGGGAGCAAGGACCATGGCCGGTCATATGGGCCGCCGGGCAGCCGTGCCCAGCTTCACCGCTTCAGCGCCGGGCGGCGGCGGCCAGGGCGTCGCGCAGCGCGGCGAGGCCGTAAGGCTTGCGGAGCAGCGGCAGCCCCGCCTCCGCCACGCGGGCCGGGGCGCCGCCATAGCCGCTGGTCAGCAGCACCGGCAGGCCCGGGCGCGACTGGCCGAGCGCGTGGGCGAGGTCTAGCCCGTCCATCCCGCCCGGCATGAGGACGTCGGTGAAGACCAGGTCGGCCTCCAATCCACTCTCCAGCTTCTGGAGCGCATCGACCGGGCCCGTGGCGCGCACCGCCGCATGGCCGAGATGCCGCATCATATCGAGGACGAGCGCCGCCACCGCCTCGTCATCCTCCACCACCAGTATCCGGAGTGGCCGGTGTTCCGTCTCCTGGCTGGGCTCGGGAAGTACCGTCGCGGCCGAGGCCGCGTCGCGCGCGCGCGGCAGCAGCAGCATCACGCAGGTGCCGTGCCCCTGCTGGCTGGCCACGCGCGCCACGCCCCCGCTCTGCCGCGCGAAGCCATAGACCTGGGCGAGCCCGAGCCCCGTGCCGCTGCCCGGCTTCGTGGTGAAGAAGGGCTCGAAGGCCCGCGCCAGCACCTCGGGCGCCATGCCCGTGCCGGTGTCGGAAACCTCCAGTTGTAGGAAATCTCCCCGCAATCCGTCGGGATCCTCCGCGCCGTCCAGCGTCGCGTTCCGCACCGTGATCCGCAGCACCCCGCCGCGCGGCATGGCGTCGCGCGCATTCAGCCCGAGATTCGTCAGTGCCAGCTCCATCTCGGACGGATCGGCCAGGACTGGCCAGACCTCCTCCGGCACGTCGATTTCCACCGCGATGTCGGCCCGCAGCGAGCGGGAGAGCAGGGTTTCGATATCGGCCAGCCACGGACCCAGCGCAATCGGCTCCGGCCGCAGCGCCTGGCGCCGCGCGAAGGTCAGCAGGCGCCGCGTGAGGTCGGCGCCCCGGCTCGCGGCCTGGGCGATGCTGGTGGTCAGCCTCTCCCGCCGCGCCGGGTCCTCCGTGCGGGCGAGGAGGGAGGTGCCCGCGGTCACCACCGCGAGCAGGTTGTTGAAGTCATGCGCCACGCCGCCCGTCAGCTGCCCCAGCGCCTCCAGCCTCAGGGTCTGGGTCACGCGCGCCTGCGCGGCCTCCCGCGCAGCAACCTCGCGCTCCACCTCGCGGCGCAGATTCTCGTTGGCATCGCGTAGGGCCAGCTCGGCCCGCTTGCGCGCGGTGACGTCGATGCAGAGGCCCGTGGCCCGCCAGGGGTGCCCGGCCGTGTCACGCTGCACGCGGCCGCGGCAGGACAGCCACAGGATGCCCCGCTGCGGGTGCCGGGTCCGGTACTCCATCTCGAATTCGTTCACTTCCCGGTCGAGCACACGGCACAGGGCGCGTTCCGTCGCCGCGCGGTCATCCGGCAGGATGCCATCGAGCCAGGCCTGGTAGGAGGCCTCCGGATCCTCGCCCAGGCCGAGCAGCTCCCGGTATTCCTGGGACCAGACGACGGTTCCGCTCGCGATTTCCCAATCCCAGGAGCCGGCGCCGGCATAGCGGTGGGCGAGGCGAACCCGGTCTTCGCTTTCGCGCAGTGCGGCGTTGATCGCGGCCAACTCCGTCCGGCGCTCCGCCATCTCCCGCAGCAGCGCGGCGTTCGCATCCTCCAGCTCGGCCGTCAGTGACCAGAGATCGTCGAAGGCCGCACCCAGGACGGGGTCATCCTCATGGAGGGCCGCGCGCCGCGCGGAGACGAGGGCGCGGCCCGTCACGAGCTGCCGCTCGGCGGACCGCAGCTGTTCCGCGAGGCGGGCGGACTCCGCACGCGATTCCACCAGCGCGGCGCGAAGCCCCTCGAGATCCGAGGCGCCTGCCCGCACTTTGGCCCCCGAGGGGACGATCCCCGCTGGCGCGCGCTCCTGCACCACTCCTCCATCACCGCGTTCTCGCGGGGAAAAGAACGGTTCAGGAGACGGCAAGTTGGCCCGGTGCGGCCCCGCCGGGCCGATCAGTCAGACCAGTTGGGCCGACAGCGCCTCCGCCTCGGCCCGCAGCAGGGGCAGGAATTGCTCCGGCATCGCGCCCGCCGCGTGGATCGCGACGGGCGCGCCGATGTTCAGCGCGGCGACCACCCGCCCGTCATAGCGGCGCAGCGGCAGGGCGAGGGAGCGAAAGCCCAGCTCCATTTCCTCCTCCACCAGCGCGTATCCTGCCGCGCGGGCTGCAGTGATGGCGTCACGGATCCGGGCGGGATCGGTTTCCGTGCGCGGCGTCACCGCCTCGGGCCGCAGCCCGTCCAGAAGTGCGTCCAGCGCCGGATCTGGCAGGGCGGCGAGGAGGACGCGGCCGAGCGCCGTGCAATAGGCGGGCAGGCGCGTCCCGATCATCGTGTTGACGGGGACCAGCCGTGCCGGCTGCCCATAGGCGACGAAGACGATTTCCGCCCCGTCCAGCATCGCGACGGATGAGGCCGCCATGGTGGCGGCGGCGATCCGCTCGCAGCAGGGCTGGAGCAGGGCCGAAACGCCGTTCGCGCCGAGATAGCCGGAGGCGAGCCGTAGGATCCGTGGCGTCAGGCGGAACAGGCGCCCCTCGATCTCGACGAGGCCGAGATGGGCAAGGGTGAGAAGAGCCCGCCGGGCTGTCGCGCGGGGGAGGTCCACGGCCCGCGCCGCCTCGGCCAACGTCATGTGCCGGCGCTCCGGCCCGAAGGCGGAGAGGATGGCTATGCCGCGCGCCAGGGCCTCCGAATGATCGGGGCCGAGGGCGGCGCTTTCCCTTTGCCTGGAGGCCTCGGCACCCAATCTCGGCATCACGCCCCCCCGCCGGCCCGGCCCTGCTGACCCGGCAATGATCCGCGTTGCACTCGCCGGAAAGCACATTCTACAATCGCACCAAAGTTCGGTCACCGAACATTTCCAGGAGCGGCCGGCCATGATGAGTGCGGAGCAGAACCGTCGCCTCACCCAGGTCGGGCCGGGAACACCGGGCGGCGCGCTGCTGCGCTGCTACTGGCAGCCTATCGCCCTGCTGGACGAACTGGACGGCCCGCGCCCCGTGCGCCCGGTGAAGGCGCTGGGGCAGGATTTCGTGCTGTTCCGGGACGAGGCCGGCACGATCGGCCTTATCGACCGTGACTGCCCGCATCGCGGCGTGGACCTCGCCTATGGCCGCCTGGAGGATGGTGGGCTGCGCTGCCCCTTCCATGGCTGGCTTTTCGCGGCCGATGGCCGCTGCCTGGAAACCCCTGCCGAACCCGAGGGCAGCACGCTCTGCCAGCGCATCCGCACGCGTTCCTACCCCGTGCAGGTGCGGTCGGGCATCGTCTTCGCCTATCTCGGGGAAGGGGAGGCGCCATCGCTTCCGGCCTTTGACTGCTTCGTGGCGCCGGAGACCCACACCTTCGCCTTCAAGGGCCTGATCGAGTGCAACTGGCTGCAGGCGCTGGAGGTCGGCATCGATCCCGCCCATGCCTCCTTCCTGCACCGCTTCTTCGAGGATGGCGACGCGAAGGAGAGCTACGGCAAGCAGTTCCGCGGCGCCTCGGACGGCTCCGACCTGCCGATGACCTATGTGCTGCGCGAGTTCCCACGCCCCCAGATCGATGTGGAGAATACGGATTACGGGCTGCGCCTGACCGCGCTGCGCCGGATCAGCGACCAGACCACGCATGTGCGCGTGACGAACCTGTACTTCCCCCAGGCCTTCGTCATACCGATGAGCGCGGAGATGACCATCACGCAGTGGCACATGCCGGTGGATGACAAGCGCTGCTACTGGATCGCGATCTTCACGAGCTTCGCGGGCCCCGTTGACCACGCGACCATGCGCGCGCAGCGCCTCGAAACCTACGCCCTGCCGGATTACCTGCCGCGCCGGAATGCCCGCAACGAATACGGCTACGACCCGCAGGAGCAGGCGAGCCAGACCTATACGGGCATGGGCCACGACATCAACACGCATGACCAATGGGCCGTGGAAAGCCAGGGCGCGATCCAGGACCGCACGCGGGAGCACCTTGCCTCCACCGACAAGGCCATCGCCGCGAACCGCCGCCTGCTGATGCGCGCCATGGCGGCGGTGGAGGAAGGGCGGGCGCCGCTGCTTGCGGTCGGGCCCGCCGAGGCCGCCAACCTGACCGGCCCCGCCACCATCGACGGAATGGCGCCGACCGAGGGGTGGGAGGCGCATTGGAAGGCCGCCATTGCCCGGCGCCGTGCCGCCGCCCCCTGGTCCGCCCCGGCGCTGGCTGCGGAGTGAGCGCGCGCGGGGGCCTGGGGCCGATGAGCTTCACGGAACGGCACGGGCTGCGCGATGACGCCGCACGGGCGCAGGCGCAGGAGGTGATCCGGCGGATCGAGGCCGAGGGCATCGGCGTGCTTCGCCTGTCCTACCCCGACCAGCACGGCATCCTGCGCGGCAAGACCGTGGTGGCGGCCGATGCGGCGCGGGCGATGCGCGACGGCATCGCCATGACCACGACGATGCTGCTGAAGGACAGCGCCCATCGCACGGCCTGGCCGGTCTTCGCCGCCGGCGGCGGCATCGGCATGCGGGAGATGCAGGGCGCCGCCGATTTCCTGATCCTTCCCGATCCCGCCAGCTTCCGCGTGCTGCCCTGGGCGCCGCACACGGGCTGGCTGCTTTGCGATGCCTATTTCCAGGACGGCCGCCCCGTGCCGCTCTCCCCGCGCCACCAGCTGCGCCGCGCGCTGGACCGTGCGGCGGGAATGGGCTTCGGCTTCACCACGGGGATCGAGCTGGAGTTCCACCTCTTCCGCCTGCTGGATCCGAAGATGGCGCCGGAGGATGCCGGCCAGCCCGGCACGCCGCCCGAGGTCGCCCTGCTGAACCAGGGGTATAACTACCTCACGGAAAGCCGCTACGACGCGATCGACCCGGTGCTGGAAATCCTGCGCCACACGGTCGAGTTGCTCGACCTGCCGCTGCGCTCCATGGAGGTGGAGTATGGGCCGAGCCAGGTGGAGTTCACCTTCGACGCGCAGGACGCCATGGCCTCCGCCGACACGGCGATCCTGTTTCGCTCGGCCGTGAAGCAGGTGGCGCGGCGGCATGGCTATCACGCCACCTTCATGTGCCGTCCGCGAATCCCGAACGTCATGTCCTCGGGCTGGCACCTTCACCAGTCGCTGACCAACCTGGCCAGCGGGCGCAATGCCTTCATGGGGGAGGGGGGCGCGCTGCTCTCCGCCACGGCGCTGCATTACCTGGGCGGGTTGCTGCACCACGCGCGGGCGGCGGCGGCCTTCTCCACGCCGACGATCAACGGCTATCGCCGCTACCGCCCGCTCTCGCTGGCGCCGGACCGCGCGGTTTGGGGGATCGACAACCGCGGCGTGATGGTGCGGGCCCTCGGCCAACCAGGCGACCGCGCAACGCGGCTGGAGAACCGGGTCGGCGAGCCGGCGGCCAATCCGTATCTCTACATGGCCTCCCAACTGCATTTTGGGCTGGACGGCATCGACCGTGCCCGCGAACCCGGCCCGCCGGCCGACACGCCCTATGACACCGAGGCCGCCCCGCTGCCGCGCAGCCTGGCGGAGGCGCTGGATGCGCTGGACAGGAGCGAAACGGCGCGCGAGGCTTTCGGCGGGGGCTTCATCGACTGGTTCCTGCGCCTCAAGCGCGCCGAGGTCACCCGCTTCGAGGCGGAGGTCTCGG
This sequence comes from Roseomonas sp., assembly GCA_036563555.1. GTDB lineage: Bacteria > Pseudomonadota > Alphaproteobacteria > Acetobacterales > Acetobacteraceae > Roseomonas. The sequence goes on from DATCMG010000478.1 coordinate 8,365, forward strand.
AATGGGAGCAGCGGGAGTATTTCGAAATCTTCTGAAGGGCGGGAAATGGCGATCCTGGAGCTGGAGGCGGTCGAGAAATCCTTCCCCGCGCGGGGCGGGCCGCCGACCCTCGCCATGGATAAGCTTTCCCTCTCCGTGCGCGAGGGCGAGTTCCTCTCGATCCTCGGGCCCTCGGGCTGCGGCAAGTCCACGCTGCTGCAGATCGCCGCCGGGCTCATGGCACCCTCCGCCGGGACCGTGCGCGTGGCGGGGCGGGCGGTCAGCGGGCCGCCGCCGGAAGCGGTGTATGTCTTCCAGCAATATGGCCGCTCCCTGCTGCCCTGGCGCAGCGTGCGGGACAATGTCGCCTTCGCGGTGGAGCACCGGCCCGGCATGTCGCGCGCGAAGTCCCGCGCGGCGGCGGACACGCAACTTGAATCCGTCGGGCTGACGGGATTCGGGGACCATTTTCCCTGGCAGCTCTCGGGCGGCATGCAGCAGCGCGTCGCCCTCGCCCGGGCGCTCGCGGCCGAGCCGAAAATCCTGCTGATGGACGAGCCCTTCAGCGCCGTGGATGCGCTGACCCGCCTCGACCTCCACCGACTGATGCTCGAATTGTGGGAGAAGCGCGGCCTGACGGTCGTGCTGGTGACGCATGACGTGGAGGAGGCCGTGGCGCTGTCCGACCGCGTGGCGCTGCTGACCAAGCGACCCTCCACCATCGCGCGCGTTGTGGAAACGGGCCTGCCCCGGCCCCGCGACGCCGTGGAGGTGCGTGAAACCCCTCGTTTCCTCGAATTGCGGCATGAATTGTTGGACGCCCTACTGACCCGGGGCGGCCATGCGGCCTGAACGCCTTCTCGGGCTCATCCCTGGCCTGATCTTCCTGGCGCTGCTGATTGGCGCGCTGGAATGGGCGGTGCAGAGCGGGTTGATCCACCGCGCCCTGATGCCGCCGCCCTCCGCGATCTGGGAGGTGCTGCGCGATGTCCTCACCTCGGGCGAGGTGCTGGTGCCGCTCCTTGCAACGCTGCGCCTCGTCTTC
>DATCMG010000491.1:0-1759 GCA_036563555.1 Roseomonas sp.
CCATCAATTTCGGCATCATCTACGGCATGTCCGCCTTTGGCCTGGCCGGCCGCCTCGGCATCGGCCCCGCCGAGGCCCGCGGCATCATCGACGCCTATTTCGCCCAGTATCCCGGCATCCGCGACGCCATGGAGCGCTTCAAGGAGGACGCCCGCACCAACGGCTTCGTCCAGACGCCCTTCGGCCGGAAGCTCTGGATCCCCGAGATCGGCGCCCGCGACCAGTCCCGCCGCGGCAATGCCGAGCGCGCCGCCATCAACGCCCCCTTCCAGGGCGGCGCCGCCGAAATCATCAAGCGCGCCATGGTCCGCTTGCCCGCGGCCCTGCGCGACGCCAATCTCAAGGCGCGCATGCTCCTCCAGGTGCATGACGAGCTGCTTTTCGAGGTGCCGGAAGACGAGGTGGAGCGCACTGCCCCGGTGGTGCGCGAGGTGATGGAGAACGTCGCCACCCTCCGCGTGCCGCTGGCCGTCGAAATCGGCACCGGCCATTCCTGGGCCGAGGCCCATTGAGCGGACCGGGGCCCGTCCCCTCCCCCAGGTTTCCTTCGCCGTCCCAGAGAGAGACTGAACATGCGTAAGCCGAATTATGACCAAGAGCGCGCCCAGCGGAACCGGGCCAAGGAAGAGAAGGCGCAGTTGAAGGCGCAGAAGAAGCTCGACCAGAAGGCGGCGGAGGCCCGCGCCGCCACGCAGCCGGACGACGCCGGGGCAGAGAGCGATCCTCGCAACGGCCCCGCGACGCAGGATTAGCCCGGCCTTCCGCCGGTGATCCCCGGGGGAGGGCAGGACCCTCCCCCGGCTTTATCCCTCCGCCCCGGCCTTCTCGCAGCGGATCAGGAACACCGACCGCCCCGCGATCTCTCCCACCTCCACCGTGCCGAGTTCCGGCCCCGCCTCCCGCGCCAGCCTCGGCGCTACCCCTGCCGCACGCAGGAAGGCCACGGCCCGTTCCCCCCGCACGGCGAAGTTCACGTTCTGCACGGGCGAGCGTCCCATCGGCCGCAGCACCGCCGTGTTGATCCCGACAAGCCTCCCGCGCATGTCCAGCAGCGGCCCGCCCGAATTGCCGGGCTGCAGCGGCGCGCTGATCTGGATCTGGTTCGGGTCGTCCCGGATGCCGGCCAGCCCGTTCACCTCGCCCCGCGTCAGCTTCGGGTCCGAGGAGAGGACGCTGCTGAGGGGAAAGCCATAGGCCACCACTTCCTCGCCACGCCGCGCACCCTCCTCCCGGAAGGACAGCACCGGCCCGGACAGGCCCGGCACGGAGAGCACCGCCAGGTCCAGGTCCCGGTTCGACTGCACCGGGGGCACCGCGCTGTAGCGATAGCCGCTCGGCGCCCGCAGCGTGATCCGCGCGCAGCCATCCACCACATGCCGGTTCGTCATCACCCGGTCCGGCGCCACGAGGAATCCGGTGCCGGACGAAGCCGTTGCGCCTTCCGGCCCTGCCCGCGATGCCCGGCCACGCGCCGCCGCCTGCACCGCCGAAGCCTCGAACACCACTGCGGGCTCGGCGCAGACATCGTGGCCCCGCGCCACCGCCTCCCGCCCATCCGCCAGGCGCAGCCGCAGGTCGAGCCGGCAGGGTGCATCCGCCTTGCGCCGGAAGCCCTTTTCCGCCCCGTCCGCGACGGGCTGGCGCAGTCGGTTTCGTCCCCGCGCACCGAGGGCACCCGCCTCCACCGCAACCAGCCCGACCGCCTCCTGCCCCGTGCGGTTCACCACGCGCCAGGCGCTGGCCGGGGCCTGCGCCAGGG
>DATCMG010000498.1:0-3179 GCA_036563555.1 Roseomonas sp.
CTCTGCATTCACCAGGAGCAGGGAACGGCGGCCTTTCGCAGCCATTACGCGCGTGGCCTGGGCCGCCCGATGTTCCGCGGCGCGGCGTCCCGCATCATCCTGGCCCATCTTCCCGCCGCCGTCCTGGCCCGGTTGCACGCCCGCCATGCCGCCGAAATCAGCGCCGCCGGGCTCGGGGCCACCCTACCTGCCATGCGCGACGCCCTGCGCGAGATGCGGACCCGCGGATGGGACGTAACAGAGGGGCAGGTGACGCAGGGCGTGACCGGCATCGCGGCGCCCGTTCTTGCGGGCGGCAATGAGATCCTGGGCAGTCTCAGCGTGACCATCGGCCGGACGGGGCTGGCAGAGGCGGAGTTGGCGCGGATTGCGGACAAGGTGGCATTCTCGGCCGGGATCATCACGCGCGCCCTGACAGCAAATCCCGCATATTAGGACTTGACGTGGTTTTGAATCCGCGCGTCTATCCCGCCAGTTCGGGGGAAAGGTCGTGCTCATGGACACCCAGGTCATCATCGTGGGCGCTGGCCCGGTTGGCTTGACCCTGGCCGTCGATCTCGGCCGCCGCGGCATAAGATGCACGCTGATCGAACAGAAGCCGCAGCCCGAGTTCCTGCCCAAGATGGAGCGGTGCAACGCCCGCACCATGGAACTGTACCGCCGCATCGGCCTGGCCGACCGCATCCGTGCGGCTGGCCTGCCCGCCGATGTGCCGATGGACGTCTATGTCGTGCTCTCCATGGTCGAGGCACCGCTCCTGCACCTGCCCTATCCCTCGGTCGAGGCGGCGCGCGCGGAGCTTGCGGCGGCCCATGATGGCTCGCAGCCGGCGGAGCCTTATCAGCTCGTTTCCCAATATACGCTGGAGCCATTGCTGAAGTCGGTGGCGGAGACGCTGCCGGCCGTAACGCTGCTCTACGGCCACGCCTTCCTGGAATTCGCGCAGGACGCGGAGGGCGTCACCGCCACCATCCGCACGCCGGAGGGCGATACCCGGAATATCCGTGGCGCCTATCTCATTGGCTGCGACGGCGGCGCCAGCCCGGTGCGCCGGCAGCTCGGCATCCGCCTGCGCGGCGAGGGCAACCTGCTGCAGCTTCGCCAGGCGCTGTACCGCTGCGACGACCTGTATGACCGCCTGCCGATGGGCCCCGGCCCCGGGCGGGGCCGCCATTACCATGTAGCCGACGACCGGGCGAGCTTCCTCATCATGCAGGATTCGACGCGCCACTGGACGCTGCATGCGGTGGTGGAGAGCGACGAGGCGATGAAGGCGCAGTTCGAGAAGGTCGTCGCCGCACCGGTGAAGTACGAAATGCTTTACTGCGGGGAGTGGCGGCAGAACCTGCTCCTCGCGGACCGGTACGGGGATGGCCGCGTGTATCTTGCCGGCGATTCCGCGCATCTCGTGATTCCGACCGGCGGCCTCGGCATGAACACAGGTGTCGGCGACGCCTTCGACCTCTCCTGGAAGCTCGCGGCGACGCTCGATGGCTGGGGAGGGCCGAACCTGCTGCGTTCCTATGAGGTGGAGCGGCGGCAGGTGGGGGAGCGCAATGTCGGTGCCTCGCGCTATGCCTCGCTCGGGCGGCGCAAGTGGCGGTCTCAATGGCGGCCGGAAATCCGCGACGCAACGCCGGAAGGCGAGGCCGCGCGCGGCAACCTGGCAAGCGTCGCCGATGTGGAGCAGCGCAAGACCAACGAGATGATCGGTGCCGAGCTCGGCTACCGCTATGTGGACAGCCCGATCATCGACAACATCCCCGGCGGGCCGGAGCACCTGTTCCGCGAGTACCATCCCACCACCTGGCCCGGGGCACGCCTGCCGCATGTCTGGCGGGCGGACGGATCGGCGATGCAGGACCACATCCCGGATAGCGGCTACGCGCTGCTGCGCCTCGGCGGCACGGCCGCGGATACGGGTGCGCTGGAGGCAGCGATCCGCGCGCGCGGCGCGCCGCTGGCCGTGCTGGACGTCGCGGAGGACGCGCCGCGCGCCGTGTATGGTTACGATCTGCTGCTGCTGCGGCCGGATATGCACGTTGTTTGGCGCGGCAACGTGCCGCCGGCGGATGCGGCGGCGCTGGCGGCGGTGGCGACGGGGTTCTGAGGCCGAGGATGGAATGGCCCCGGGACGCTCTGCCTCCCCGGGCCATCGGCGCTACTCCGCCTTGATCCCGGCCTCCCGGATCACGTTGCCCCAGTGCCGGAGATCGCGGCGGATTCCCTCGGCGAATTCCTCCGGCGTGCCGCCATCGGCGACCATCCCCTGCGAGCGCAGGCGCTCCTTCGTCTCGGGCAGGGCGAGCCAGGCATTCACCTCCGCGTTCAACCGCCGGGTCACGGCATCCGGCATGTTCGCGGGGCCGAACAGCCCGTACCACAGCGTCGCGTTCGTCATCGGGAAGCCCGCCTCGGCCATGGTCGGCACTGCAGGGGCTTCCTCGACACGCCGATCGGCGCCAATCGCCAGGATCCGAATCTGGCCGTCCCGCGCCAGCGGCAGCGCGACATGCACCGGCAGCATCATCGCATCCACCCGCCGCCCGATCAGGTCCTGCACCGCCTGCGACGATCCGCGATAGGGGACATGGGTGATGTTGAGGCGGTTGGTGAGCTTGAACAGCTCCATGATCATGTGATGCGGCGTGCCGTTGCCCGGTGAGGCGTAGTTGAGCTGCCCCGGCCGGGCCCGCGCCAGCTCCACGAAGCCACGCAGGTCCTGGGCCGGTGAGTCCGGTTTCACCGCAAGCACCACCAGCCCGCTGGCGAGGCGGATGATGAAGGTGAAGCTGCTCTCCGGATCATAGGGCAGGTTGGCGGTCAGGCCCGGGCTGGTAACGAAGGGATCGCCGAGCACCAGCAGGGTCCGGCCGTCCGGGGCGGCGCGGGAGACGGCCTGAGCGGCGATGATGCCGCTGGCGCCGGTCCGGTTCTCCACCACGACGGGCTGTCCGAGGCGCTGCTGCAGGAACGGCGCCATGAGGCGTGCCAGGATGTCGTTCCCCGTCCCCGGGGTGGAACCGACAATCACGTTCACCGGGCCGTCCGGCAGGCGGGTACCCTGGGCGAGGGCGACGGGTGGCTTGATGGTGGGCGCGGCGAGCGCGGCCAGTGCGGCGGTCGCGGCGTGTCGGCGGGTCAGCGTGCGGAACCTCCCTTTCCTGCGTGCCGGAGGG
>DATCMG010000503.1:0-4168 GCA_036563555.1 Roseomonas sp.
TGGCCGAGATGAAGCGGACGATGTCCTCGTTCAGCCCCTTCGGGGCGAAGTCCATCTCGATATCGGTCTCGAACCCCCACTTGTAGGCGCCCTGCGTGGCGTCCCGGACGGTATCGAGGGTTTCTTCGACGGCGGGCATTCTTGGTCCCTTACTCGGCGGCCGAATGGGCGGCGGGGGAAACTGGGGAGCGGCGGTGCAGGTCGGTGCAGGAGGGCCGCGCGACATCGGCGATGGTCACGGCGGAAAGGGCGGTGCGAACCGCCTGGTTCACCGGATCCCAGCGGCCGCGGACGGGGCAGTGGCCCTCCGCCTCGCAACCGCCCGTGGCACCATCGACGCAGGCGGTCAGGGCGATTGGCCCATCCACCGCCACGATCACGTCGGACAGCGGGATGGAGGAAACCGGCCGGGCCAGCCGGTGCCCGCCCCGTGCCCCGCGCTGCGCCTCGACAAGGCCGGCCTGGGACAGGATACGGAGCACCTTCGCCACCGTCGGCTCGGCGATGCCGGTCGCGACGGCGAGCGACGGCGCGGTATGAAGCCCGCCCTCCTGCCCGAGCCGGGCAAGAAGGACGACGGCGTAATCCGCCAATTTCGAGAGGCGCAACACGGTGGGGGGGGGATCCAGCCAGTTGTTGGATACCAGACCCCAGCGGTCCGGTATGGCGGGGAAATGCGTCTCCGCCCCTGCCATGTCAAGGCGCCCACGGCAGCTTGAGCGCCGAAAACAACGACTTGCGAGTGGTTCGCGGTTACACCCGGGGCCGACGCTTTCGCCACTCCCCGCCCCGTCCTAGAAAGATGTCATGCCCGAGCCCATGCGCGCCACCGACTTCACCGCCAGCGGTGAGGCCCGTCCCGAGAAGGCCGCCCGCCCCCGCGACGCCTCCACCCTTCTCCTCTGGCGCCAGGGCTCTAAAGGCCTGGAAGTCCTCATGGGCGTCCGCAGCGTGAAGCACCGCTTCATGCCAAGCCGCCTCGTCTTCCCCGGCGGCCGCGTCGATACCGAGGACCGCAGCGCCCCCGCGGTATCCGAGCTTCACCCCCATACCCGCCGGTCGCTAGAACTGCGCGCCCCCCCTCGCCTCGCCCGCGCGATCGCGGTCGCGGCCATCCGCGAGCTGCAGGAGGAAACCGGCCTTCTTCTCGGCACCATGGAGGCGAACCGGCTCCAGGCAGACCTCGCGCCCCTCCGCTACCTTTGCCGCGCTCTCACCCCGCCGATGAGCCCGGTGCGCTTCAATGCCCGCTTCCTCATCGCCCCGGCCGAGACCGCCACCGGCAGGCTGGAGGGCTCCGGCGAGCTGGAGCACCTGGCCTTCTACCCCGTGGAGGAAACCCCGCCCCACGAACTCGCCCCCATCACCGCCAAGGTACTGGGCGAGTTCCGCGACCTCATGGCGCTTCCCGAGCCCGAGCGCGAGACGCGCCCGCTGATCTGGTACCAGGGGCGCGACACGCGGCGGCTGGAACGGGCGGGCTGAGGGAAGGCGAGGCAGGCCCGGCCGGCTCTTCCGCTAAATGCGAAAGCTGGGCCGGGCTCAGGCCGGGCGGAAGGCCTCGCCCTCGGCCAGAGCCAGGCCGTCCCCCGCCAGCTTCACCAGATGCGCCAGCAGGCTCCGCGCCGCGGCGGGCGCTAGCCGCGCATCGAGCACCGGCCCATACACGGCCGGCACCAACGCAGCAGCCGTCACGGGTCCATCGGATGCCCGCAACGCGTCCAGCACCCGCGCCTCCCGCTCCATGCGGTGCGCGATCAGCGCCTCGATGAAGGTGCCGGGCTCGTCATGCGCCGGCCCATGCCCGGGCAGCAGCATCCGGTCCCCATGCGCGGCCACCCGAGCCAGGGACCGCATGTAATCCGCCATGTCCCCGTCCGGCGGCGACACCACGCTGGTGGACCAGGCCATGACATGGTCCGCGCTGAACAGCAGGCCTTCCGGCGCCAACGCCGGATCGGCTTCCAGCGCGAAGCAGAGATGGTTCGCGCAATGCCCGGGCGTGTGCAGCGCCGTCACGCGCCACCCATCCCCCTCCACCGCATCGCCATCCGCCAGCCGCCGGTCTGGCATGAAGTCATGGTCGCCGCCCTCCCCGCCCACCTGGGGAGTCAGATGCGGCCCGAAGCCGAAAGTCTCCGCCCCCGTCGCGGCTACCAATGGCACCACGCCGGGGGAGTGGTCGCGATGCGTGTGGGAGACGAGGATGCGCGTGACCCGCTCCCCCGCCACCGCCGCCAGGATGGCCGCCAGATGCGCCTCGTCCACCGGTCCGGGATCGAGCACCGCCACATCGCCGCGCCCGATCAGGTAGGTGTTCGTCCCGCGATAGGTGAATGGCCCGGGATTGCCGCACAGGATGCGCCGGACCCCCGGCGACACCCATTCCACCACCCCGGGCGCCAGCGGATCGTCGCGTCGCAGAACCAGGCTCATTTCGGCCTCCTCCGGAACTCACCGCGCAGCACGAGGAAACCCGCGCCCACGATCAACGCGCTGCCCGCCAGCATGGCGACCCCCGGCGTCTCGCCCCAGACCATCCAGCCCAGCAGTCCCGCCCAGAGCAGGCCCGTATAGGTATAAGGGCCGAGCGACGACACCTGCGCGCTCGCGAAGGCCTCGGTGTTCAGCACCTGTCCCACGCCGCCGATGAGCCCCATCAGCACCAGCAACCCCAGATCCACCCAGCCGGGCGTGATCCAGACGAAAGGCAGCGTCAGGCCCGTCATCGCCGTCATCAGCAGCGCCTGCCACAGCACGATCGTGGTGCTCGGTTCCGTCGCCGAGAGCTGCCGGACCAGCATGGTCGAGAGCCCCCCGAAAAAACCTCCCAGCGCCGCGACCGCATAGCCCAGCAGCCGGCTGTCCGACACGCCCGCGCCCCCGGTGCCGGATCCCGCCCCCTGCCCCGCCGCGATCACCAGGACGCCCAGGAACCCCGTCACCACTGCGGCCCAGCGCATCGGGCTGGGCCGCTCCCCCAGCCAGGGGATCGCCAGCAGGATGATAAACAGCGGCTGCGTGTAGTTCAGCGCCGTCTGGTCCGCGAGCGGCAGGAGGGTCAGGGCGAAGAAGGCGCATCCCATGCCCACCATCCCGGAAAGTGCCCGCACCGCATGCCCGCCCAGCTTCCGGGTCCGCAGCAGCGCTCCGGTCCGCAGCCCGGCCGCCAGCACGATCGGCATGGAGAAGCCATTGCGGAAGAACATCAGCTCCAGGAAGCTGTAGCGCGCACTCAGTACCTTCACGAAGACGCCCATCACCGCGAAGCAGGCCGTCGCCCCCAGCATCAGCAGCGCCCCGCGCCGCATGTCGTGCCGCAGGGGCATCAACGCGCGCCTGGCGCATCGGCCGGGCTGCCGGCCCTCGCCTCCCGCGCCCGCACCCGGGCCCGGTGCAGGTTGTAAAGCCCCGCCGCGACGACGATCGCGGCCCCCAGCAGGGTCGCCCAGGCCGGCACATCGCCCCAGACCAGAATCCCGACCAGCGTGCCCGTCACCAGGGTCGAATATTCGAATGGCGCCAGCAGCCCTACCGGCGCCAGCGCGAAAGCCCGGGCAAAGAGGAAATGCGCAGTCCCATTGCCCAGGCCCAGCAACAGGATTGCGACGTACCCGCCCCAGGAAGGCCAGCCCATCGGCGGAAACACCGGCAGGATCGCGATCCCGAAGGGCACATGCGCCACCATCAGCCAGAAGGCGATCGTCGCCGGCTTGTCCGTCCGCGCCAGCAGCCGCGTCCAGATGCGCGTGACGGCCATGAACACGACGCCGCCGAGCAGCACTGCCGCCTCCCAGCGCCAAAGGTCGCCGCCGGGCCGCACCATCACCAGCACGCCGCAGAACCCCACGAGCGTCGAAAGCCAGCGCCGCCACCCCACCTGCTCGCCCAGCAGCGGAATGGCCAGCACCGTCATAGCCAGCGGCGCCACGGCCGCTACCGCGTAGCTGTCCGCCAGCGGCATCCCGCGCGACCAAGCGAAGTAAAAGGTAACGGTAACCGCGCAATGCAGCAGGCTGCGCGCCGCCACCAGCCGCCGATTCACCGCCCGCACCCGGAAGCCACCCGCGAGCACGAGCACCGTTGCCGCCCCGATGGAGCCGCGCAGGATCATCGCGAGCGCGACCCCGATCTCCGGCAGCACCCATTTCACCGCCGCGTCCGAGAC
>DATCMG010000504.1:0-1728 GCA_036563555.1 Roseomonas sp.
ACCTGGAAGAGGGAGGTGCCGATCGTCGTGCTCGTCGGCATGCCGAGCAGGTAGATCATCGCCGGCACGAGCATGAAGCCGCCACCCACGCCCATGATGGCGGAGAGGATGCCGATGCCGAAGCCGACCAGCGCGGGTGGGATGACGGAGATGTAAAGGCGCGACTTGCGGAAGCGCATCTTGAAGGGCAGGCCGTGCAGCCAGGAGTGCTGGTGCGTGCGCGCGGGTGCTGCCCGGCGGCGGCGCAGGATGGCGCGCAGGCTTTCCCGCACCATCAGCGCGCCCACGGTGCCGAGCACGACGACATAGAAGAGCGAGACGGCGAGGTCGACCTGGCCGAGGCGCCGCAGCAGCACGAAGAACTGCGTGCCGGCCGAGGAACCCACAAGGCCCGCCACAAGCAGCACCAGGCCCATGCGTGGATCGACATTTCCCCGCCGCCACTGGGCGATGAGGCCGGAGACGGAGGCGCCGAGGGTCTGGTTGGCGCCGGAGGCCACGGCGACGGGGGCCGGGATGCCGATCAGGATCAGCAGCGGCGTCAGCAGGAAGCCGCCACCCACGCCGAACAGGCCGGAGAGCCAGCCCACGCCAAGGCCGATGGCGAGCAGCAGCAGGGCATCCACCGACATTTCGGCGATCGGCAGGTAGACGGGCATGCGTTCGCCGCTCCTCCCCCGGAAAGAGGGGGGCGCTGGATCCGCGCGGGCCGCGCGCGGGCGGGTCCGCGGCCCAGGGGCGAACCTGGCGCGGCGCGGGCTGCGGCCCCGTTCCGGCGCCCTTGCGGAGCAGACGGGTGCGGGCCGTTTGGACCCGTGTCCGTCCTCGCGCAAGGTGCATTCCGGTCCGGCGCGCGGCGGCGAAGAATCCTCGCCGCCGGCGTGTGGCCGTGCCACATCCTGCCCAGCGAAAAAGGGCATCCATGCGGCACGATCCGGTAAAACACTCCCTGTCCCGCCGCGCCCTGCTGCGCGCGGCGGCGGCGCTGCCCCTGGCAGCCCCGGCGCTGCGCGCGGTCCAGGCCGCCGATGGCGCGCGGATCACGCTGATCCACATGAATGACTTCCACTCCAAGCATGAGGGCGTGGCCGAGGGCGGCAGCGTCTGCCGTGCCGAGGGGCCTTGCGCGGGCGGCGCGGCGCGGCTGGCCGCTGCGATCCGCGAGGCCCGCGTGGCCGCGGCCGCGGAGGGGCGCGCGCCCTTCCTGCTGGATGCGGGCGACCAGTTCATGGGCAGCCTCTACTACACCCACCATCGCGGCCTGGCGGAAGCTGCGGTGCAGCGGGCGGTGGGCACCATGGCCATGTCGCTGGGGAACCACGAGTTCGACAACGGGCCGGAGAACCTCGCGCGCTATGCCGCGAATGTTCCGTTCCCGCTGCTTTCGGCGAATCTCGACACGCGGGCGGAGCCGCTGCTGCGTGACGGGGTGAGCGCCTTCACCGTTCTGGAATCGGCTGGCGCGCGAATCGGGGTGGTGGGGCTGACCACGCCGGACACGGCGACTTCCTCCTCCCCCGGGCCGAACCTGCGCTTCACCGACCCGCTGGAGGCCGCGGAGCGCGCCGCCTTCGCGCTGCGGCGGCAAGGCGTGGGGACGGTGGTGCTGCTGTCGCATCTCGGCCTGCCGGCGGACCGGCACCTGGCGGCGGAGGTGGAGGGGATCGACGCCATCATCGGCGGGCATTCCCATCTGCTGCTGGCGGATGGGCTGGCGGGGGCGGTGGG
>DATCMG010000510.1:0-1589 GCA_036563555.1 Roseomonas sp.
CGCGAAAGCCTCCTTCGCGACCACGCCGGAGGGAAGGGAGTACTCCCAATGCACATAGGGTCGCACAAGGCTCGAGATGTCGTAGGGATCCTGGACAAGATGGACATAGCCTTCCCGCCTGCCCGGCAGTTCCCCGCGAGAGGAGAACGGGGCGCACCCGGCCATCAGGAACACCGGAAGCCGTGCGCGGAACAGGTTGTGCATCGCCATTGCCGCATTGGCGGTGCCGGCGTCCACATGCACCATCACGGCCTGACCGCGGCCCGTCATGGCCGCATAGCCGCCAGCCATATGCACGGCCACGTTCTCATGGGGGCAGAGCACGGTGTTGGGCCGGGCCCGTCCGGCAGCGTCCCAGCGCGCCAGCTCCTCGATGATGGAGACATGGTCCGTGCCGAGGTTGCAGAAGATGTGCTCGATCCCTGCCTCGCACGTTCCCTCGATCAGGTGATGTGCCGCGGTATAGCTGGTCATGGCGGTCATGCTCCCGGATGCGCTGGGCTGGCAGACAGGAGGAGTGAGGCACGGGCCGCGGCTCCGCAGTGCGAGGAGATGTGCTGACGCAATGACGCTTCCAGTTCTTTTCGTTTTGGACCCGTGGAAGGTCGCAGAATGGTCAGACGCCTGCCAATGACGGAGATCGCTACCACTTGAATGCCCGAGGCCTATACTGGTCTGAGCGCGTCATCCCCGGCCGAGGTTAGCCTCAACCACCGGAAGAGGACCGCCAGCCAGCGATGACATTTCCAGCGGTAGCCTACTATGGCAGCGATTCTGCGCCGATCGCCCGGCTGAGGATCGCCGCGGCATCTGCCGCGCTGCCCTCCCCAGCCCAGGCCACGAACTGGTCGGGCCGCACCAACACCAGCGGCGCGCCGTAATTCACGCGCGCCTCTGCGCCGCCCGCCACCACGGTGAGGGGAACGCCAAGACGCGCGGCCGTCTCTACGAAAGGCTCGGCGCCACTGCCTTCAAGGTCGAGCAAGGTGAAGCCCGACCCCAGGGCGTCGAACACGTTCTGGCCGGAAAGCGCGGGCTGCGGCGCCAAGTGATGACCGGGACGCGCAGCAAAGTTGTGCGAACCGAGCGCACTGGGCTGGCGGTCCGATGGGCCGTTCACGATGGAGGAGCCCTCATAATTCGGCTCAAAGGAAGAGACCTCGGAACGGGCACCGGACTGGCGAGCGGCCCACTCGGCCTCGAAGGCCGCCTTGTCGCGCGCCGGGTCGAAGGCAGCGAGGAAGTCGCTGTCCACATGGATCGACTTCTCGATGAAGTCGCGAGCCGTAGAAGCGAAGACGGGGCGGCGCTCGGCGTCGTAGCTGTCCAGCAGATCGCGGCTAGCCCAGCCCTGCAGCGCGGCGGCGAGCTTCCAGGAAAGGTTTGCCGCATCCTCCAGCCCCGTGTTGATGCCGTAGCCACCATAGGGCGGATGGCTGTGCGCGGCGTCACCGGCCACGAAAACGCGACCGCGGCGGTACTGGTCGGCGATGGCGAAGCGCAGATCCCAGAAGCCGATGTGCTCGAACTCCACGTCGAACTCGGCGCCAGCCGCGCGGTGCAAATAGGCAGCAAAATCCATGCTGTCC
>DATCMG010000729.1:0-2205 GCA_036563555.1 Roseomonas sp.
CGGACCTTTCCGGGGGCGAGGTCCAGCTCGTCATGGAAGGCGGTGATCTCGCCTATGGGGATCTTGTGGAAGGCTGCGGCCTGCTGAACCGAGCTGCCGCTGTCATTCATATAGGTTTGCGGTTTGAGGAGGATGATACGCTGGCCGGCGATCTGGCCTTCCGAAATCTCACCCTTGAAGCGGCTGCGCCAGGGCGCGAAGCGATGGCGGGACGCGATGCGCTCCACCGCCATGAAGCCGATATTGTGACGCTGCTTCGCATGTTCCGCGCCCGGATTGCCGAGCCCTACCCACAGCAGCATCCGCTGTTCCCTTTAACGAATGGGGCGCGCCGCTTCCGCTGGCGCGCCCCAAACAGACAGAAATAGAAGGGGGTCCGGGGGGATATCCCCCCGGCCTTGTTCCTTACTTCTTCTTGGCAGGCGCCGGGGCCGCGGCCTTGGCCGGGGCGGCAGCCTTGCCGCCCTTGCCCTTCGCCGGCTCGGGCGCCGCCGGGGCGGCCACGACCGGCTCGGCCTCGGCCACGGCCGGCGGGGCGAGGGTCAGCACCACGAAGTCGCGGGCGATCGTCGGCGCGGCGCCCTGGTTGTCCTTCACGGCGGACCAGCGCAGCGTGTCGCCGATATTCGCACCGGAGACATCAAGCTCGAAGCGCTCCGGCACGTTGTCCGGATCGGCCAGCACCTCGAGGTCACGGCGGACCAGGTTGGCGACGCCGCCGGCCTTGATGCCCGGGGAGACGTCTTCGCCGAGGAGCACGACGGGCACCCGCACGCGGATCTTCTGGCCAGCGGCAAGGCGCTGGAAGTCCACATGGATGGGCTGGTCGGTCACGGGGTGGAACTGCACGTCGCGCATCAGGCAGCGCTCGGTCGCGCCCTCGGCCACCGCCACCTCATAGAGGTGCGACTGCCAGCCGCCCTTATGCAGCTCCTTCATCACGTCACGCGGGTCGAGGGACAGGAGGGTTGCTTCCTGCTTCGCACCGTAGATCACTGCGGGGACCATGCCCCCACGCCGGGTCGCGCGCGCCGCCCCCTTACCGGCCCGCTCGCGCGCCGCGGCCTCGATCCGGATGGTCTGGACCATTGCCGTTATTCCTTCGCACGTTGGGTGTTGCCCTCCGCGCTGCCATCAGGGCGCGCGAAAGGGTGCCGACCTCCAGGGGTGCCGGCGCGGACGGGGGTTTAGCGGGGGCGGCCCCTCGGGGCAAGGCTTTCGGGGCAGGCCCTTCCCTGCCCCGAACTGCCCAGGACCCAGGTTCAGGCCCCGGGTTCAGGCCTCGACGGGGATCTTCACCTCGCTCATCCAGCCATGCGCATCCGGGGCCCGGCCGTACTGGATGGAGACGATCGCGTCATAGAGCTTCTGGGTCAGCGCGCCGGTCTGGCCGCCTGATATGGTGATCTTCTCGCCCTTGTAGCCCAGCTCTCCAACCGGGGAGACGACGGCGGCGGTGCCGGTGCCCCACATCTCCTTCAGCGTGCCGTTCCGGCCCGCCGCCATCACCTCGTCGATGGTGACGCGCCGCTCGGAGACCTTCATCCCCCAGTCGCGCAGAAGCTGCAGGATGGAGTTGCGCGTCACGCCGTCCAGGATGGTGCCGGCCAGCGGCGGGGTGATCACCTCGTCGCCGATCTGCATCATGATGTTCATGGTGCCGACCTCGTCGATCGCCTTGCGCTCGATCGCGTCGAGCCACAGCACCTGGGTGTAGCCCTGGCGCTCGGCGTCGCGCTGGGCGGCCAGGGAAGCGGCATAGTTGGCGGCGGTCTTCGCCTCGCCGAGGCCGCCGGCAACGGCGCGGACATACTTGTCGGTCGCGAGAATGCGGACCGGCTTCACGCCCTCCTTGTAGTAGGAGCCGACGGGCGAGCAGATGACGAAATAGGTGTAGCGATGGGCCGGGTGGACGCCGAGCATCACCTCGGTCGCGATCACCGTCGGGCGGATATAGAGCGAGGTGCCCGGCGCGGAGGGCACCCATTCATGGTCCGCTGCGACGATCGCCTCGAAGGAGCGGCGGACGAGCTCCGCATCCATCTCGGGGATGCAAAGGGCGGCGCAGGACTTGTTCAGGCGCCTGGCGTGACGCTCGGCGCGAAAGAGGCGGATGGTGCCGTCCGCGCCGCGGAAGGCCTTGAGGCCGTCGAACACAGCCTGGCCGTAATGCAGGACGGAAGTGGCCGGGTCCATCGTGAGAGA
>DATCMG010000520.1:0-2087 GCA_036563555.1 Roseomonas sp.
CGCCTTCCGCCCGGTGCTGGAACGCTCCTTCAGCCGCGTGGCCGATGTGATGGGGCCGGACATGCTTCGTGCCCTGCCGCTGCTGAAGCCCGGCCGCTCGGTGGATTCCGACTTGCGCCGCCACTTCCGCGACCCGCGCACGCGCCTCGCCTTCTCCTTCCAGACGAAATACCTGGGAATGAGCCCGTTCCGCTGCCCAAGCCTTTTCACCATCCTCTCCTTCCTCGAATACGAGCACGGCGTGTTCCACCCGCGCGGCGGCTGCGGCAGCGTGGCGACGGCGATGGCACGCGTGGCCGCCGATCTCGGCGTGGAGTTCCGCTTCGGCACGCCGGTGGACCGCATCCAATTCGAGGGCAACCGCGCCACGGGCGTCGAGGCCGGCGGCAAGCGCATCGATGCCGATGCGGTGGTGATGAATGCCGATTTCGCGCATGCCATGCCACGGCTGGTGCCCGATGCGATCCGCCGCAAATGGTCGGACCGGCGCATCGGCAAGGCGCGCTATTCCTGCTCCACCTTCATGCTCTATCTCGGTGTGGAGGGACGTTTCCCGGAGCTCGCCCACCACACGATCCTGCTCTCCCAGGATTACCAGCGAAACATCCGCGAGATCGAGCAGGGCACCGTGCCCGACACCCCCTCGCTCTACCTGCACAACCCCGTCGCTAATGACGCGACCATGGCGCCGCCCGGACATTCCAGCCTCTATCTGCTGGTGCCCGTGCCGAACCTCACCCATGGCCATGAATGGAGCGAGGCCGACACCGCCCGCTACCGCAAGCTGGCGCTCGACCGGCTGCGCGCGCTCGGCGTCCCCGACATCGAATCCCGCATCCGCTTTGAAAAGGTGGTGACGCCGCGCGACTGGCGAGACGAGTTTGCCGTGGGTTATGGCGCCACCTTCAACCTGGCCCATGATCTCCGCCAGATGCTGATGTTCCGTCCCGGCAACCGCTTCGGCGACACGCAGGGCCTCTATCTCGTCGGAGGCGGCACCCATCCCGGTTCCGGCCTGCCCGTGATCTATGAGGGCGCGCGCATCAGCGCCGGCCTGCTGCTGCGTGACCTCGGCCGCGCACCCGTCTCCACGAGGATCTGAGCATGTCCAAGGTCGCCATCATCGGGGGAGGTCTGGGTGGCCTCGCGGCCGCCTGTGTCGCGCAGGCGCGCGGCCATCAGGTCACGCTGTTCGACAAGAACGAATGGCTGGGCGGCAAGGCCGCCGTCCTGCATCTCGACGCGCTCGCGACGCCGGGTGGCAGCAATGGCGGCAGCTTCCGCTTCGACATGGGCCCGACCATCCTCACGGTCCCTCGCGTACTGCGCCGTATCTTCGCGGAAGCGGGGCGCGAACAGGCCCGCGACCTGCCGCTGATCCGCCTGGACCCGCAATGGCGCTGCTTCTTCGATGACGGCACGCGCATCGACCTGCGCGAGAATGTCGAGGCCATGGCGCGCGACATGGATGAGTTCGCCCCCGGCAATGGTTCGGGCTACCGCGAATTCCAGAGGATGTCAGAGAACCTGCACCGGATCTCCGAGGGCTTCTTCTTCTGGAAGTCGGTGGAGGGGCTGACCGACACGGTCGACTTCCGCGCCAACATGCGGTCCGACACGCTGAAGGACGTGATGGCGCTGGGGATGGGCAGGACCGTCGCGAAGGTCATTCGCGGCCATGTGCCCGATGCGCGCCTCGCGCAGATGCTGGACCATTACTGCCAGTATGTCGGCTCCTCCCCCTATCTCGCTCCTGCCGTGCTGAGCAGCATCGGCGACATGCAGGCGAGCGAGGGAATCTGGTATCCGGTGGGCGGCACCCGCGCCGTGGCCGAAGGGCTGGCGAAGCTGGCGGAAGCGCTGGGCGCCGATCTGCGCCCGAACACCGAGGTCACCGGCCTCGACCTGCGCGACAACGGCACGCGCGTCGCGGGCGTCATTGCGAAGGGCCAAACCATTCCCTTCGACGCCGTCATCTCCAACATGGACGCCATCCGCACCTACAAGGAGTTGGTGGGCGGCAAGACCGGGCGCAAATACGAGAAGAAGGGCTTTGAACCCGCCTGCTCCGGCGTCGTGCTCTATCT
>DATCMG010000730.1:0-3007 GCA_036563555.1 Roseomonas sp.
CGTCCTTGCGTCCTTAGGGTGCAGGATTGGACGCTTCTATGACTTACTCGGCGGCCACGGGTAGCCGGACATTCTGCTCGCTGGCGCGGCGCTTGGCGTGATCGCCGGCGGCCGCGCCGAATCGCTCGAAGATACGGAGGGACAGGGCGTCCCGGTCCCAGTCATATTCCGGGTGCCATTGCACCCCTACGGCGAAGCCAGGGGCACCATCGATGCTGGCGGCCTCGATGGTGCCGTCGGGTGCCCAGGCCTCGGGCCGCAACCGGGGAGCCGGGCGGGCCACGCCCTGGTTGTGCAAGGAGTTCACAGGTACCGCCGCGGGATCATAGTCCAACCCGGTCCAGAGTCGGGCCAGCCCACTATCCGGCGCCACGCGCACCGGATGGGCCTTGCCGGTCCGTACCCGGGCAATGGTCTGGTCGGAGGGCGTGGAGTGATCCATCCGCCCTTCCAGGTCCTGGATCCGCTGGTCGAGCGAGCCACCCAGGGCGACGTTCAGCTCCTGAAAGCCGCGGCAGATGGCGAGCAGCGGCACGCCAGTCGCGATGGCCGCACGGATCAGGGGGATGGTGGTCGCATCGCGTGCCTGGTCCTCAGGCGTGCCCTCCGCATGGGTCGGGCCGTCATAATAGACCGGGCAGACATTGGAGCGGCTGCCGGTCAGCAGCAGCCCGTCCAGCCGGGAGAGCAACTCGCGGGAGACCTCCTCCCCGGCGGCGGGCAGCAGCACCGGCATTCCGCCCACCGGGCCAAGCACCACGCGCACATAGTGGTCAGACGCCGCATGGTTCGGCATCCCGGAGGGGCCGAATGGCTTCACGCAGCAGGAAATACCGATCAGAGGCCGCATGGGTGCCTATGTTGCAAGCGCAGCATGGCACCTTCAAGGCAGAAGACTCGCGGAATACGCGGGGCTGCGCTGCCCTAGTTGTTGTCCACCGGGGCGCTGAGGAAGCGCGGGTCGTTGAAATCGAAGGCGGCGCGGTCCAGCCGCACCCCGGTTTCGATGGCGGACAGGGTGACCCGGGTGGTTCGCCCCTGGCCATCCACCACCAGCCATTGGCGTAGCTCAAGCGGCTCCTGGGCGAAGACAAGGGTCAGGCGTCCCTCCGCCGCGTTCCCGGTTCGGAAGATGGTGACGCGCAGCAGCCCCTGCTCCCGCTGGACGCCCGCGACCGTCACATCGCCCGCAAGGGTGATCCGCTCGCGCAGCAGGATACCGAGCGGGGTGGAGCCCACCGGCACGATGGAGGGCTGCCGAAGCTCCTTGTCGTAATGCATGAACTGCCCGGCATTGGCGATCAGCAGCAGCGGCTCGGGCGGGTCGTAGTCGAAGCGCATCCGGCCGGGGCGCCAGATTAAGGCGGTGCCCTGGGCGGTCGCGCCGTTCTGGGCGATCTGGATGAAGCGGGCGCGCAGCGTGGTCAGGCCATTCAAATAAGCCTCGACACGCTGGATGTCCGCCCGGTCGCGGGCCGAGAGGGCGGGGGCCTGGGCGAGCGCCGGAGCTGCCATGGGCAGCAGGGGAAGGGCGGAGAGAAGCTGTCGTCGGCGCATGGTGGCGAGATGGCGCACCGTACGGCCCAGCGAAAGGGGCACACCGCAAACAACAGTGTGCGTTAACCGGACCGCAAGGAGCCGCGCGGTTTCCTGCCGGGATGGATGTCCTGGCCGCCCAGCGCGATCTTCCCTCCGCCCTCGCCACCGGGCCGGCGCGTCGCCCGGCCGACAGGGCGCCGCCGCCCGTGGCGGTCGTGGTGGTGCCGGTTCCGCCGGGGCGCCTCGGCTCCCTGCGGCCCGTCCTCGCCTCGCTGGCGCGGTCGCGGGTGGCGGGGGATCTGCCCGTGGCCGCCGGGGCGTTGGCCGTTCTGATCCTGGCGGAGGAGCCCGAGGCCCTTTCCATCGCCGAGGCCATGGCGCCCGATTTTCCCTTTCCCCTGCGGGTCGAAACCGGGCCGGGCGATTCGGTGCTCGCCATCCGCCGGGCGGCAAGCTGGGCCGTGGCGCTCGGGGCTGCCGATGCCCCGGTTCTTATTGTCGATCAGGGGCGGCCGGTGGCGCCGCGCTGGGCATATGGGCTGCTGTCGGCGCTGCGGGATGGGGCCGATATGGTCACCCGGCGGGTCGGGTTGTGGAAGCGGCTGGTCGCCAGGCCGGTGCCGCCGGTGGCCCTTTCCGCCCGGGCGCAATGGGCGATGGAGCGTTGGTCCTCCACGCCACGGCGCCGCGGCGCCTGGATCGAGCGGGACTCGCCCTGGCGTCGCTCCGCGGGGGCCGGATTGCGGACCATCGCGGCCTGAACGGGTTGCTCCCATGGCGGGGCGGCCGAGAGCGCCCTGGACAGACCGGCCCCGCCCCCCGAGACTCGGTCCTGACAAGGGCGAGGTGGATGGTGCGCGGCAGGATCGGCGACGACCAGGTGGTGGAACTGGCCGAGATGTTCCGGCTGATGAGCGATCCCACGCGCCTGAGCATCATCCTTGCCTGCCTCGATGCCCCGGCCTCGGTGGGGGAGATGGCGGACCGGATCGGCATCTCGGGCAGCCTGGTCTCCCATCACCTGCGGCTGCTGCGCGCGGCGCGGCTGCTGCAGGCGGACCGGCGCGGGCGGCAGGTCTTCTACGCCGTGATGGACGAGCACATCCGCTCCATGCTGACCGACATGGTGGACCACGTCGCCGAAGGCGAGGCGGAGGGGGAGGCGGCGGCTCCGAACTGAGAAATATTCGCAGTCCTCCCAGGCATCTTGCCGGGCCTTCGCGCGCCCCAATCTTGTGCGCCACGTCGCCGCGTGATTAGTGTCCGGTTGCGTTCCGCACCGCATCGTAGCGGGGCGGAGCCCGGCCGGGGCGAGATGCGCCGGACGAGAAGATTTGGAGCGGCGCGTGGCCGCCCGACGCGCGGCGCGCCCGGGCTGCACAGCGAATCAGGACGGCGGAATGCGGCGGATTTTTTCGACAGCCCTGGCTTTGATGTTGACGGCCGGGGGCTCTGCGCTCGCGCAGTC
>DATCMG010000526.1:0-6646 GCA_036563555.1 Roseomonas sp.
GGCCTGGTCGCGGCGCAGGCCGGCGGCGAAGCTCTTGAGCGGTGTGTCGTTGGCGGCGGTGAGCACGGCCGGCAGCGTGTCTCCCGTCTCGTGGCGCAGGAGACGCTGCAAGCGCTTCGCGACGGTGATCGCCTCGGCCAATCGGGGCGCCTCGGTGAGCAGGTGGCCGATGAACAACCTCTCGTCTGCCGCAAGCCTGATCTCGTCCGCCATGAGCAGGCAGCCGATCCGCCGAATGGTCGGCCCCGCCCAGGCCTTCGCTTCCGGTCTTTGCTGGGTCGTGGAAGGATCCGGCTGTTCCCGGCGGCGAGCGGTGGCCCAGCGGCGCACGAGGCCAGGGCGCCCCGTGAAGCCCCGCCCCGTCAACTCGCGCCAGAGTTGGGCGGCGTTGCGGCAGCCCTCGTTCCAGCGGCCTTCGAGATACATGACATGGACGTCCAGCCCGCTGCCGCGCCGCGGCTTGCGCCATGACGGGGCATGGCCGAGCGACAGCCAGCGCCGCACGGTCTTGCGCTCGGCATCGAGCAGCCGGGCGATGCGGCTGATCGACATGCCCTTGCCGTGCAGGTCCGCCGCCGCTTCGTAGCGTGCCTGGCGGTGATCGAGTGAGGCCCGGCTCGCCCGCTGCGCCGCGTTCGGTTGGCGAGACGGGGGCGGGGGCACGTCCGGTAAGGACGCGCCTTGGGCTTGCGTCTCGGCGGTCCGCTGTGCCGCCCGGCGGGTGGCGCTGCCGTGCCGCTCGATGAGGGCCCGGGCAGCATCACCGAGGTTGCGCAGCAGGTGCCAGCGATCCGCCACCTGGATTGCACCGGGCGCGCCCTGCCGGACCCCGTCCGCGTAGGTGCCTGCCCGGTCCCGGGCCACGATCTCCACGCCCGGGTGTTGGCGCAGCCACGCCGCCAGGGTCTCCGCCTGCCGGTCCGGCAGCAGGTCGACCGCACGATTGCGCTCGAGGTCAACCAGCGCCGTGCCGTAGTGGTGGCCTCGGCGCCACGCCCAGTCGTCGACCCCGAGCACCCGGGGCGTCGCCGGCGGCACGGCGTCCTGGCCGGCGGCCCGGGTGATCCGCAGCAGCGTGTCCGGGCTGGTCGCCATGGCCAGGCGCTCGGCCAGGCGTGCCCCGGCCTCGCCGCCGAGAGCCAGGCCGATGCAGCGCTGCAGGTCGCCCAATCGCCGGGTCCGCCGCGCCCCGGCGGGCGCGACGTCCGGGAGCCGCCCGGCGAAGGTTTGCCGGGCACAGGTCGGGTCGAGGCAGCGGAATCGCCGTGCCCGGAGACGCAGCGTCACAGGGCGGCCCTGCCAGGGCAGATCGCCGAGGCGGCGTTGGTAGTGGCTGTGAACACGCCGCGACCGTGTGCCTCAAGTGGGGCAGGTGGCGGCCTCCGGACGTGGCCTGGCGACGATGATGATGTGATCGGAGGTGGGCAGGATCTGCTGGACCAGCAGCCCCGCCGGAAGCAGAGGCAAGAAACGCTTGGGCAATCTGGGCTTTCAGAGAAAGGAACAACGTTCCTCCCATGTGCTCATTCAGCCCCGGAACGACGACCCCACAGCACGGAAACTGCGGGAGAACCCAAAATTCGATAGCAAAGCCAGGCGGGTCGGAGGTAGCCGAGCGCCACATCGGCGGAGCGGTGTCGGGTCTGGCGCATGACCTGGGCGAGGTCGGCCCCGGCCTCGCCGGCGGCGGTGGCGAGGCCGGCACGGAGCGAGTGCCCGGAGAAGCGCTCCCACCCCTCCAGCCCGGCCGCCTCGGCAGCCCCCTTCACCAGCCGCGCCACCGCCTTATCCGACAGTTCCTGGCCGGTGAGCCGCCCTGCCTTGCTCAGGCCCACGAAGAGCGGCAGCTCGGCGTCGGACCGCCGCGGGATGTCGAGGCTCGTCCGACTTCGGAGACAGCTTGGTCAGGATGGACAGCCCATTCTAAGCTGCCGCTCCTCGAAGCGCGGATAACGCAGCCCGATGACGATCAACATCGACACCCTGAGCGAAGACGAGCTGGTCGACCTGAACCGGCGCATCGTCGAGCGCCTCCGCTTCCTGCAGCACATGCGGGCCCACAAGCAGATGCTGGAATTCAGGGTTGGTGACCGGGTCACCTTCCAGGGCGACGGGCGAGGCACGGTCGAGGGTATGCTGACGCGCTATAACCGCAAGACGGTCACGATCCTCACCGACGATGGGCACCAGTGGAATGTCTCGCCGTCGCTCCTGTCGAGGGCCACAGTTGCTGGGAAGAAGCCCCGGGCTCCCTCGAACGTCATCCGGCTGAAGTAGCCACCTCCACCGCCCTCCTTTCGGACCGAGGCTTCCGTGGTGCTGGGCCGAGTTCCTGGCGCAGATGCGCATAGCTCGACGGGTCCATGGTCCAGGGGCCAGCGTCCATCGCCGCGGGCCAGCGGGACCCGCTACTGTGACGTAAGCGCGATACCCCATCCGGGCCGGACCTCGAGCAAGCCGAGACGAGGAACATCGCGTGAAGGGGAGGAGCTTACCCCGGCCGTGGACGTTCTCCGGGCTGAGCGCTAACGACGCTCGGCATCCTCCTCGATCGTTTGAGCATCGGCTCCAACTGGGTCGGACGGCGCCGCCACTGGCATATTCCGGCGCTGCTCCAGGTAGTCCGAGAGCCGGACGAACAGGCATTCTTCGCTGAGCATTGTGTCGGTGGTCCCTAAAGTCGGAGACCGCTCCAACGCCCCTCGGACGCGAAAGCTGCTGCCCCGCAACATACTGTTAGGGGAAGCGTTCCTTGCTGCGCTTTTCGCTGGGGGCTTACTTCGGGCTGAAACAGAATCTGCGGATTCTGCTTCGAGGCGTGTTCCGAGGGCTGGACGAGTTTCGGGAGGGGCGGATGCTGCTGGGGTAGGGCGGCCTGAAGAGGTTATCCAAGGTCGACTGGGTAATTGGACGCTGCTGATCTCCACGCTTTCTGATTGGGGCTGATCGCCGACACTGCTAGCCATGTCATAGATCGGCTCCGCGCTTCGGCGCCGATCTGCATGGTAAGTGGCGGAAGTGACGTGGCCTGCTGGGGCC
Organism: Roseomonas sp.; assembly: GCA_036563555.1. Taxonomy (GTDB): domain Bacteria; phylum Pseudomonadota; class Alphaproteobacteria; order Acetobacterales; family Acetobacteraceae; genus Roseomonas. The sequence goes on from DATCMG010000526.1 coordinate 3,040, forward strand.
CAGTTCGAGCAGCATGCCCACCAGTGGCGCGAGAGTTGACAGAACCCACCCATCCGTGGGTGCGAATGAGGATGTTTGATGCTTCCGACCGATCGCCCGCTGCTGCTGGCCACCCACAGCGGCACCTTCCATGCGGATGACTGCCTCGCCTACGTGATCCTAACCGGCGCCTTGGGTCTGGATGAAGATGGAAGCGGGCACGAACTGGTCCGGACGCGGGACCCCGCACTCCTGAAACGTGCCGCTATCGTGTGGGACGTGGGCGGGGCCGCCGACGAAGCGACCTGGCGTTTCGACCACCATCAGCCCGGGGCGCCAACGGCGCCGAACGGCGATCCCCTGAGTTCGGCCGGGCTGGTCTGGCGTGCTGTCGAGCCGGGAAGTGGCCAGAGCCTGGGGCAGCTCTACGTGCGGAACGCCCTCGCGAAATCCGGCTTTCCCGAGGTGGCTGACGTCACGGTGGCGCGCATCGCGGAGGGGATCCGGAGCAAGTTCGTGCGCCATGTCGACCGGGTGGACAATGGTGTGGAGCGCGCGGGGCCGACCGATCTCACATCGATGATCGATGCCTTCAACAGTGCTTGGGACGCGCCGAGCCAGTCGGATCCCGCCGCCTTCGAGGAGCACCAGCGGCGCGGCTTCCTCCGCGCCAGCCGGATGGTCGCCGAGGCGATAGAGCGTCCGGTCGAGAAGGACCGCGGAGCAGCCTTCGCCTACCAGGCGGTGGCGAAGGCCTGGGAAGATTGCAAGGCAGGGCTGAGCGGTATCCACCCCGACGTGCTGGAGTTGCCGCGCGGCATGCCGTGGCAGCGGCCGGCCTTCGAACTGGCGATGCCAATCCTCTATGTGATCAGCCCAGAGCCCGATGGCCGGTGGAAGGTGCAGGCCATGCCCGCCGAGAAGGGGAGTCTCGCCAACCGCCTGGATATGCCGGTCGCCTGGCGTGGGTTGCAGGACGCCGCCCTGGAAGGGGCCTGCGGCATCCCGGGGGCTGTCTTCGCCCATCGCGGCGGTCACCTGGCGATCGCTGCGACCCGCGATGCGGCCCTGGCTATGGCCAGGGCCTGCCTGGTCAACAAGCTCTCACCTGTTGAGGCATTGAGGAAGGCCTGGACACGTTAGCTGCCTGATCGCCACGCCTGTCCCGCAAGCCCGGTGCCTGGATCAACCAGGACCGCGTTCGCACTACGCAGCAACACTGCCGCCGGACTACCTTGGCAAGAGAGGCGGCCAGAACCTGGAACACAACACCGCATGCGGACCTGCCAGCTCGCACCGTCGTTGCCCAGAATGTCCACAGGCCTGTCCCCAGCAACTGGGGACAACTCGTCCCAGGCAGGGAGGAGGTCGGCGAACCCCAGGTCCGATCCGCTTTCCCCGACTGGCCCCAGATGCCCTGGGTGGGGTTGTTGCGCCACAGGTCTGCAGGTCGGAGGTAGCCGAGCGCCACATCGGCAGAGCGGTGTCGGCTCTGTCGCATGACCTGGGCGAGGTCGGCCCCGCCTCGCCGGCGGGGGCGGGTGCCTTTGGCGCGGGCGATGCCCTCCAGCACCATGATCAGCCGCGGGTGGCGCAGGTCGAGCGCGAGGCCGGCCAGGCGGTGGGCGGCCTGGATGGCGGCCAGGTGCACGCGGAGGGAGGACACGCTGAGGCCGCGATCGGCGCAGCGCACGGCGTACATGGCGAGGGTGTCGGGGTCGCCGGCGAGGGGCTCGCGGCCGAGCGAGGCGCACCAGGCCTCGTAGGCGCTCCAGGCCGAGCGGCAGGCGCGGCGGGTGCCCTCGCCGCGGGCGCGGGTGGCGTAGACGGCGGCGCGGGCGGAGAGCTTCCGCAGTTCCGCGGCGCGAGCTGCCCCGCCGGGCACGAGGAGGTCGCCGAGCAGGCGGGTGTGCAGCCGCAGGGATCCGGGCGGGGGAGGCGGCGGGGGTAGGGCAGGGGGCTCGCGGGCGTCCATGGGGCAGCCTAGACTACGCGGGCAGGGCCGAAAAAGCAGTCGGTGCAGTTGAATGTGGAGACCCCAGTAGAAACCTGGCCCCTCAATCTATTTTTCATATGCGCGATGTGCGCCCATCACCGTTCATTCCCCTAAGCTCAGGCTCTTGATCAGGTCGAAGACGCGCTTGCGCACGCCCGGCTCGGTGATGCGGTAGTAGGCACGCACCAGCTCCAGCGTCTCGCGCTTGTGCAGCGTGTCATCCTCGAGCCCTTCCTGCGTCTCAGCGAGGCCGGCGAGGCGGGATCGGAAGCCCGTGGCGACGCCGCCCATGCTGTCCGGCATGTCGTCGAAGAAGAAGCCGATCGGCACGTCCAGCACGCGGGCGAGGTCGAAAAGCCGACTGGCGCCGATCCGGTTCACGCCACGCTCGTATTTCTGGACCTGTTGGAAGGTCAGGCCCAGGGCTTCCCCGAGCTTCTCCTGGCTCATGCCGAGCAGCGTGCGCCTCAGCCGGACGCGGCTGCCGACATGGACGTCGATCGGGCTGGGACGGCGATAAACCTCCACCACCTCCGCAGGGGTGTCGCTCACGATCATCTGCCTCATCGTCTCTGGGTTGTCGGACCCGCTTTGGGAGGTCCGGCACGGTGTCGGGCCAGTGCGACTTATCCTTCATATGCATCTCGAAACATTATCCCGATTTCGTGATTTGTCTCACCCAAAGAATACAGTCCAAGGTTGACCCACCGAAGGATAGAACAACCCCAGGGTCATCCAGTGCCGGATGGGGAGTTGAGCCAAAGAGGAAGAAAAAGCGGAAGTCGGGTGGAAGTCGTTGCTGCTGCGGAATTCCCGTTCCTTCCGCAACCAAAGCGCGTATACATCACTTCAACTCACGAATGCGTGAGGTAGGTCCAGAATGTCTCCTACTCTCCCCCTTGTAGGTGAAATGATCATGACGAAATCCGACCGGAAGTTGATGGAACGGTCCGCCGCCTATGCGGTGACTTGCATTGCTCTCGCGCTGGATCGTGCGATGGCCCAACCACTGCGCTGCATGCTGGTGGAACAGGCCTCAGAAGCCTTCGAGACTGTCGAGGCGGTGGGTGATGTGTCTCGCGATGCCTTCGCGCCGACCATGCTGTTCAGCGTAACCGCTCCAAATACCTGGGCCGAGAGCCTTCCTGCCTTCCCATCGCTGCCGCGCCACCTCTCGTCGGCAGAGTTGTTCCAGGCTGCCTGATGACCTCGGGCCTGAGAGGGATGGCTAGGAGGCCCTGAGGTGAGAATGGTCCTGGCCCTTCTCCGGACCTGGTTCGCTGCCGCCAGCTACCGTCCCGAGCGCTACTACATGCGGGGTAGGAAGTAGCGGGCCTCCTCAGTGGCACGCCTCAGCCGGCCGATCCTGTGTCCTCGTCTCAGCGCACGCGCTCAAAGGAGAGAACAATGCGGGTCATGATCGCAGCAGCCGCCATGGTGCTATCCGGGTTTCCAGCCGCTGCCCAGCAATCTCCGTACTACCAGGGCGACCTGACCTGGCGCGGAGCCCAGGCGCAGGCTCCTCATCCAACGCGACCTGACCGCAATACGCGAAATCAGCACAGCGCGCAGCGACACCCGACCCCCTACACGGGCCGGGCCGGCACGGCGAGCCCGCACGCAGCACCGTCC
>DATCMG010000531.1:0-7444 GCA_036563555.1 Roseomonas sp.
AGAATCTTGGCGCGCTGGGGGATGCGGGCATCACCGCCACGCCAGACGAGGCGCTGGCGAAGCGCATGGGCGCGATCCGGCAATATGGATGGCACAGGCGCTACATCTCGGACGAGGCCGGGGTGAACACCCGGTTGGACGAGATGCAGGCCGCCATCCTGCGCGTGCGCCTGCCGCTGCTGGACCAGGGCAATGCGCGGCGCCGGGAGATCGCCGCCGCCTATGACGCGGCCCTGGCCGATGCGCCCTTCGCCGCGCCCTATCGCGCGCCGGGGGTGGAGCATGTGTTCCACCAGTATGTGCTGCGCGTCCCGAACCGTGAGGCGGTGATGGACAGGCTGCGTGTGCAGGGCGTGATGACCGCCATCCACTACCCCGTGCCGGTGCATGAGCAGGGCGCCTATGCCGGGCGCGTGGCGACCGGGCCGGCCGGCTGCGCCGAGACCTCGCGTGCCGCGGCCGAGGTGATGAGCCTGCCGGTCTTCCCGGAGATGACCGACGCGCAGTTGGACAAGGTCTGCGCGGCGCTGCGGACTCTGTAAGGCAGGCGGGGCGCGTGGCTCCGGCCGCGCGCTCCGTGATGGCTTATTTTATTCTTGGCGCCTCCATGCGGCGGCCTGGTCCAGAAGTGCGGTGACCTCCGCATCGGTGACCTGGTGGAAGTCTTCGTAGAAGGCGCCAACCGCACTGAAGGTGGCTGGTTCGGCCAGGAACACTGCCTCGTCGCAAAGCGGCCGGAGCATTTCAGCGACCTCCGGCGGCACGACCGGGGCGGCAAGGATGCGGCGCGCGGCGCCGCTGCGCTCCAGCCCGAGCAATGCGGCGCGCGCCGTCACCCCGGTGGCGATGCCGTCATCCACGAGAATGACCGTGCGGCCCTGCAAGCCCACGGGCTGGCGCCCATGCAGGTATTGCGCACGGCGGCGCTCGATCTCGTTCAACTGGCGCACGCTTTCCTGCGCGATGTAGCTCTGCTGCACGCCGAGCTGCCTCACGGCTTCCTCGTCGAGAACCGTTTGGGGCTGGTGTCCGTCAACGATCGCGCCGATGCCGTATTCGGAATGTCCGGGCGCCCCGATCTTGCGCACGAGCAGCAGATCGACCGCCGCGCCGAGCGCCTCGGCAATGGGAACGGCGATGGGAACGCCGCCCCTTGGAAGGGCCAGCACCACTGGATCGGCATCCTTCAGGTGCAGCAGGCGCTCGGCCAGATGTCGGCCGGCCTCGGCACGGTCGCGGAACATCATGGTGTCCGGCGCTCCGGGCCAGCCGGGGGGGAAGGCCAGTCGCGGGCCAGTGACCCAACGCGGCCCCCTCGGCCGGGTTTGGCCGTGCTTCCATACAAAACATGTCCGGGACAGGAGGCTTGACCCTGACAGGGTGGGAAGCCCCATCTGTTCAGGCGGAACACAACAGAAGGAGGACGGCGTGGTCCGGTTCCGTATATCGAACATGACCTGCAGCGGCTGTGCCAAGGGCGTAGCAGCCACACTTCGGGACACCGATCCGGGGGCCGAGCCGCGCTTTGACCTGGAGCGGCGCGAGGTGGCGGTGGAGAAGGTGTCGGTCGAGGCCCGCCGGCTCGAGCAGGCCCTGGAAAAGGACGGCTGGAAGACCGAGCTTCTGGCGGGCTGACCGGATCCGGCTTGGTGGGGCAGGATGGGCCGGCTGGCTCCCCTTTTGCCGCCATGAGGCGATGAGGACGTCGTCCGTCAGCCAAGAGGGCCGAGGCCGCGCGCCAGGAGCTGCGCGCCGAGTGCGAGAAGGCCGAGGAAGAACCAGCGCCGGAAGGTCTCCGGGCTGACCCGCCGGCGCAGCGCGTTGCCGATTCCCATGCCGATCAGGGCGGGGGCAAGGGCGATGACCGATCCCCAGGCGAGATCCGCGTTGAACACCCCCGCGCCCCCCAGCGCGACCGCGAGCGCCAGGGTGGAGACGGTGAAGGACAGGCCGAGCGCCTGCACCAGCTCGTCCCGCGCGAGGCCCAGCGCGCCGAGATAGGGGACGGCAGGAATGACGAAGACGCCGGTCGCGCCCGTAACGAGTCCCGTGGCGGCGCCGGTCAGGGGAGCGGCCCAGATTTCGTGGCCTGGCGGCACGCGGGGCAGTTTCCAGGGCAGCAGGCCGATGATGGCATAGGCGACCAGGGCGGCGCCGAGCCAGGCCATGGCAGCGCCCGTGTTCGCGCCGGTCAGCAGCCCCGCGCCCGCCCAGCTTCCGAGGCAAACCCCGGCCAGCATCGGCCAGAGCCGCCGCAGCAACGGCCCGAGCCCTGGCCCGCCCGCCATCTGCCAGAGATTCGTGACGATGGATGGGATCACGAGCAGCGCCGCTGCCTCGGCCGGCGGCATGACGGAGCCGAGCAGGCCCATGGCGATGGTGGGCAGGCCAAGGCCGATCACGCCCTTCACGAAGCCGGTCAGGGTAAAGGTGGCCGTGATGGCAGCGAGCAGGGCGATGTCCATGGTATTTCCCAACAGGTGACGGCGCCGATGCTGCGCGCCGCCCGCACCGCGATGCTTCGGGCGCGGCCGTAGCATGGATGGCTCGGGGCGGGGTATCGGAGGCCATCATGGTCAGCACCACCGCCCTTGCCGAGACCGCCGCCGCCCTGGGCGATCCCGCGCGGCTGAACATGCTGGCCGCACTGATGGATGGCCGCGCCCTGACCGCCGGGGAGCTGGCGGGGATCGCCGGGGTGGCGCCCACCACGGCCAGCGGGCATCTGGCGCGGCTGCTGGAGGCGGGCCTGCTGGCGGTGGAGCGCCAGGGCCGGCATCGCTATCACCGCCTTGCCTCGCCGGAGGTGGCGCGGGTACTGGAGGGGCTGATGGCGCTCTCCGCCACCCGCTCGCGCCCGCAGCCGCGCACGGGCCCGCGTGACGCGGCGCTTCGGGAGGCCCGCACTTGCTACGACCACCTGGCCGGGCGCCTGGCTGTGGGGATCGCGGATGCCATGGTCTCGCGGGGCCAACTGGACTTGTCGGCCGATGGCGGTGCGGTGACAGGGGCCGGGCAGGCTTTCCTGGAGGGCCTCGGCGTGGCGGTGCCCGCCGCGCGCGGTCGCCCCTTCTGCCGCCCCTGCCTCGATTGGAGCGAGCGGCGCCCGCATCTGGCGGGCGCGCTGGGGGCAGCGCTGTGCCGGCGCTGCCTGGAGCTGGGCTGGGTCAGGCGCGTCGCCGGGTCACGCGCGCTGACGGTCACGACGGGCGGCCGGATCGGCCTGCGGGAGGCCTTCGGGCTCGATCAGCCTGCCGGCCCATCAGAGGCGATGTCGGCGGCACGGTAGCCCTGGGCGTAGAGCAGGGCGCGGAGATCGGCATGGTCCACCCGCGCCCTAGCGGCACTCGCCACCACGGGCTTGGCGCGATAGGCGACGCCGAGGCCGGCCGCGCCGATCATGGCAAGGTCATTCGCGCCATCGCCCACGGCCATGGTGGCCGAAAGCGGCAGGCCCTTTTCCGCCGCGAGATGCGTCAGGGTGGCGAGCTTCGCATCGCGGTCGAAAATCGGCTCGGCGACCGTGCCGGCGAGAACCTTGCCGTTGTCCAGCAAGGTGTTGGAATGGTGGCTCTGGAAACCACAAAGCTGGGCCACGCGGCCGGTGAAGAAGGTGAAGCCGCCGGAGGCGAGGGCGCAATGGGCGCCATGCGCCGACATGGTCCGCACCAGCGCGCGGGCGCCGGGCATCAGGCGGGTCTCCTTCCAGGTCGCTTCCAGCGCGTCGAGCGAGAGGCCCTTCAGCATCGCCACGCGCTCGCGCAGGGCGGCGGAGAAGTCCAGCTCGCCATTCATGCTGCGGCGGGTGATCTCAGCCACCCGCTCCTTGAGCCCGGCATAGGCGGCCAGTTCGTCCAGCGTCTCGCTGGTCACGATGGTGCTGTCCATGTCGGCGATCAGCAGCGCCTTGCGGCGGCCCTCGGCGGGCTGGGCGATGGCGTCCACCGGCTCGGACTGCAGCACGGCGCGGAGGGCCGCGACCGCCTGCTCCGGGTTCAGGCGGGAGAAGGGGAGGTCCACGGCCTCGGCCCCGGCCAGCCAGTCCGGCGTCCCCAGATCGGCTCCCAACGCAGAAAGGGCATCGCGGGCGCGGCCGATGATGGCGGGCGGAAGCTGCCCCGGGGGTGCGATCAGGGTGAGGACGTGCGACATGGGCGCGGTTCATGCCCCCGGACCCCTGATGGAGCAAATCGCCAAAAATGGCAGGGCAGCCCTGCTGATCGCCGGCCCGACCGCATCGGGAAAATCCGCCCTGGCCCTCGCCCTCGCGCGCTCCCTGGACGGGGTGGTGATCAATGCCGATTCGATGCAGGTCTATCGGGAATTGCGCGTGCTGACCGCGCGGCCCTCGCCGGAGGAAGAGGCGATGGCGCCGCATGACCTCTATGGCGTGCTTCCGGCGGCTCAGGCAGCCTCGGTGGCCTGGTGGAGAGAGGCGGCGCTGGAAGCCATGGCGCGGGCCGAGGCCGCGGCGCGCGTTCCGATCCTGTGCGGCGGGACCGGGCTCTATTTCAGCAGCCTGACGCGCGGCTTGTCGGAGATGCCGGCCATCCCCGCCGTCATTCGCGAAGAAGCGCGGCAGCTTCTGGCCGAGGAGGGACCGGCGGCGCTGCATGCCCGGCTTTCAGCCGCCGATTCGCGCAGCGCCGCGCGTCTGCGCCCGAGCGATGGCCAGCGCCTGGCCCGTGCCTGGGAGGTCTGGCGTGCGACGGGGCGCGGGATAGCGGAATGGCAGGCCGATGCCCCCATGACCGGGCCGGCGCCCCATGATTTCCGCGCCATCCTGATCGACCCGCCGCGCGATGCGCTCCGTGCCGCCATCGCCGCGCGCTGGGAGGCGATGCTGCGTCTCGGCGCCATGGAGGAGGTGCGTGCGCTGCGTGCCCAGGACCTGGATCCGGCGCTTCCGGCCATGCGTGCCCATGGCGTGCCGGAGCTTTCTGCGGTGCTGGACGGGCGGCTCTCCCTGGACGAGGCAGGGCGCCGGGTATGCCTTGCAACCGGGCAGTACACGAAGCGGCAGGCAACCTGGTTCCGGCACCATGATCTGGCTGCCCCCAACCGGACGCATATCATCAATGCGCGTACCGCCGGTGTTGAGCAATTTTCGGAAAGTCAAACAACTGAAATCTTATCATTCCTGCGTTTGGTGCATTGACGCAGTGCGGCATCGTCCGTAGACCACCGGCTCGCGAAACTTCCTTCAGGAAACGCCGCATGTCCGCCACCCTTCCCGCCCAGACCGATTCCAGCACCCTGACGGGCGCGGAGATCGTCCTCCGCGCGCTGAAGGAGCAGGGCGTGGAGGTCATCTTCGGCTATCCCGGCGGCGCGGTCCTTCCGATTTACGACGCGCTGTTCCAGCAGAACGCCATCCGCCACATCCTGGTGCGGCATGAGCAGGCGGCGGTGCATGCGGCCGAGGGTTATGCCCGTTCCACCGGCAAGGTAGGCTGCGTGCTGGTGACCTCCGGCCCCGGCGCCACCAATGCCGTGACAGGGCTGGTGGATGCGCTGATGGACAGCATCCCGGTCGTCTGCCTGACGGGGCAGGTGCCGACGCATCTGATCGGCAATGATGCCTTCCAGGAGGCGGACACCACCGGCATCACGCGCCCGGCCACGAAGCACAACTATCTCGTGAAGAAGATCGGCGACCTGTCGCGCACGGTGCATGACGCCTTCTACGTGGCGCGCTCGGGCCGGCCTGGCCCGGTGGTCGTGGACCTGCCGAAGGACATCCTGCTTGCGAAGGGCAGCTACGAGGCAGCCCCGCGCGAGGAGCACCGGTCCTACCGCCCCACGACGCGCCCTGATGCGGAGCAGATCCGGAAGGCCGTGGCGCTGCTGAAGGGCGCGCGCCGCCCGGTGGTCTATGCCGGCGGCGGCGTGATCAATGCCGGCCCGGAGGCGAGCGAGCTTCTGACGAAGTTCGTGCGGATGGCGAACATGCCCTGCACCAACACGCTGATGGGCCTGGGCGTCTTCCCGGCCAGCGACCCGCGCTTCATCGGGATGCTGGGCATGCACGGCACGGTCGAGGCGAACCTCGCCATGCATGGCTGCGACGTGATGTTCAACATCGGCGCGCGCTTCGATGACCGCGTGACGGGAAGGCTGAACGCCTTCTCGCCGGCATCGAAGAAGATCCATGCGGATATCGACCCGTCCAACATCAACAAGAACATCAAGGTGGACGTGCCCGTGGTCGGCGACGCCGCCGAGGTTCTGCGCGCCCTGATGGAGGCCTGGGAGGCCGACCGCACCGAGCAGGACCGCGAGGGCCTTGCCGCCTGGTGGCGCGAGATCGACGGCTGGCGCGCGCGGAACTGCCTGCGCTACGAGCAGAGCGGCAGCATCATCAAGCCGCAGCACGCGGTGAAGCGCCTTTACGAGATCACGCGCGAGACTGGGCGCGACACCTTCATCACCACCGAGGTGGGGCAGCACCAGATGTGGGCGGCCCAGTATTTCGGCTTCGAGAAGCCGAACCGCTGGATGACCTCGGGCGGGCTCGGCACCATGGGCTATGGCCTGCCGGCGGCCGCGGGCGTGCAGATCGCGCATCCGGATGCGCTGGTGATCGACATTGCCGGTGAGGCCTCGATCCTGATGAACATCCAGGAGATGGGCACGCTGGCGCAGTACCGGCTGCCGGTGAAGGTCTTCATCCTGAACAACGAGTACATGGGCATGGTACGCCAGTGGCAGGAGCTGCTGCATGGCTCCCGCTATTCCGAGAGCTACTCGGCGGCGCTGCCCGACTTCGTGAAGCTGGCCGAGAGCTTCCACGCGCGCGGGTTGCGCGCGACAGATGCCAGCCACCTCGACGAGGTGATTCGCGAGATGATTGCCCATCCCGGTCCGGTGATCGCCGATATCGCCGTGGACCAGAAGGAGAATGTGTTCCCGATGATCCCATCCGGTGCCGCCCATAACGAAATGATCCTGGGCCCGGGCCAGCAGGGTGGGGTCGCGGGTGTCACGGATGAGGGCAAGGTGCTGGTCTGACCATGTCTGACACGACGCAACGCACCGCGACGATCGCGGTGCTGGTGGAGAACGAGGCGGGCGTGCTGGCACGCGTCATCGGCCTTTTCTCCGGCCGCGGCTACAACATCGAGAGCCTGACCGTCGCCCCGGTGGACGAGGAGCGCCGCCTGTCGCGCATCACCGTCGTGACCTCGGGCACCGACATGATCATCGAGCAGATCAAGGCGCAGCTTGACCGGCTGGTGCCGGTGCATATGGTTTCCGACCTGTCGCTGGAGGGGCCGCACCTGACGCGGGAGCTGGCATTGATCAAGGTGGTCGGCCGCGGCGAGGCCCGCATGGAGGCGCTGCGCCTGGGCGATGCCTTCCGCGCCCGCGTGGTGGATGCGAGCCACGAGAGCGCGACCTTCGAGATGACCGGCACGGCCGAGAAGATCGACGCCTTCGTGGC
>DATCMG010000532.1:0-9659 GCA_036563555.1 Roseomonas sp.
GCATGACAAACCGATGCCGGCGAATATCCGGCAGATCGGCCATGTCGGCACGCGGGACCACAACGCCTTCAACACCTCCCCGCTTGCGGTGCTGAATGTCGCGCGGGACAGCATGGCGGCCGTGGGCTACTCGCCTGCCACGCGCGTCTTCGAGGCCGCGGGCGCGGGCGCCTGCCTGATCACCGATGCATGGGTCGGCCTCGACCTTTTCCTGAAGGAGGGCGAGGAGGTGCTGGTGACCCGCGACGGCGCCGATGTCGCGGAGCATGTCCGGACCCTGACGCCCGGGCGCGCCCAGGCGATCGGCGAGGCGGCGCGGGCGCGCATCCTGGCCGAGCACACCTATGCCAGGCGTGGCGCCGAAGTGGACGAGCTACTGCGGCGCGAAGCGGCGCGGGTGCGGGCACGGAGCATCCCGGCGTGAGCGCGCCGCTGCGGGTGGTGGTGCTGGGGCTCAGCCTCTCCTCCTCCTGGGGCAACGGGCACGCCACCACCTTCCGCGCCCTGCTGCGCGCCTTCGCGGCGCGCGGCCACGACATCCTGTTCCTGGAGCGCGACGTGCCCTGGTACGCGCAGCACCGGGATCTCCCCTCCCCTGATTTCTGCCGGCTGGAGCTCTATCCCGACCTGGCGGCGCTGGAAGGCTGGCGCGCGGCGATCGCCGGGGCCGATGCCGTGATCGTAGGCTCCTATGTGCCCGAAGGGGTCGCGGTGGGGCGCATGGTGCAGGCGGTGGCACGTGGCGCGACGGGCTTCTACGACATCGACACGCCGGTGACGCTGGCGAAGCTCGAACGCGGCGACGAGGAGTATCTCTCCCCCGCGCTGATCCCGGGTTACGACGTCTATCTCTCCTTCACCGGCGGACCGACTCTGGACCGGCTGCAACGGCATTACGGTTCCCCGGCCGCGCGGCAGCTCTATTGCTCCGTGGATGACGAGGCCTACCGGCCGCTGCACCTGCCGCCGCGCTGGGATCTCAGCTATCTCGGCACCTACAGCCCGGACCGGCAGCCGACGCTGGAACGACTGCTGCTGGAGCCCGCGCGGCGCGCACCGGAGCTGCGCTTCGCGGTCGCAGGGCCACAATACCCTTCCGATATCGACTGGCCCGCGAATGTCGAGCGGATCGACCATGTGCCACCCGCCGAGCACCCTGCCTTCTACGCACGAAGCCGCTTCACGCTGAACGTGACCCGCGCGGACATGATCCGTGCCGGCTACAGCCCCAGCGTGCGGCTTTTCGAGGCCGGGGCCTGCGGCGTGCCGATCATTTCCGACCGCTGGGATGGAATCGGCACGCTGCTGCGGCCCGGCGAGGAGATCCTGCTCGCGGATGGGGCGGAGGAGGTGCTGCGGGCGCTGCGTGCGATGCCGGAGGCGCGGCGGCGCGAGATGGGGCAAGCCCTTCGCGCGCGTACCCTCGGCGAGCACACCGCGGCGCATCGGGCGGCGGAGCTGGAAGACCATCTGCACGAGGCCATGGGGCGGCGTGAGGCCTCCAGCACGCTGGAGGCGCGGGTCGCCTCGTGAAGATGGGCGGGACGGCCCCGGGACGGCCCATCGCCAGGAAGGGGCCGCCCCAGGGCAGCTAGAGAGATGATCGTCTATGGCGACGCGCCGCGCCGCGAGGAGCCGCGCGGCAAGCTGGCCGCGCTGGCCACGGCGCTGCGAGGGCTCGAAAGCCTGCCTCCGGGGCTGGAGCGCCATGCCGCGCTCGTTGCCGCACTGATCGAGGCGGGGGAACTGGCCCAGGGCCTGGCCGATGCCGATTTCGCCGAACGCGGCCTGGATGCAGCCTCGCCCGGCGCGGATGCGGCCATGGCGCTGCTGACGCGGGTGGCGGAGGCGGTCTGGCTTTCCTGGCAATTTGGCTTCACGCGGATCGGGCCGGTGCCCGAGGCCGAGATCGCAACGGTCGGGGCCCAGGCTCTGCCGGCAGTGCTGAAGGGCAAGCGGGCGGAAGGCTTCGCCTATTACGCGCTCTATCCCGAGGCCTATGCGCTGGCGGCGTCAGCCCTGCCGGAGGGCAAGCCCCTCCGGGTGATCGGGCTGCGCTCGATCGGCACGACGCTGGCCGCGATGGTGGCCGCCGCGCTGGGTACGCCTGCACCACGCACGGTCCGGCCGGTGGGGCACCCGTTCCGGCGGAAGCTGGCGGTTGCGGAGCCGCTATCGGCAGAGTTGCTGGCCGATCCTCCTGCCCAGTTTGCCATCGTGGATGAGGGGCCGGGGCTCTCCGGAAGCAGCTTCGGCGCGGCCATGGACTTCCTGGCGCAAAAGGGCATCCCGCTGGAACGCATCCATCTCCTTCCCGGCCATGGTGGCGAGCCCGGCCCCGAGGCGGGGCCATGTGAGCGGGCCCGCTGGGCGGCCGTCGCGCGGCATCCCGCCTCCTTCGAGGACCTGCTGCTCCACGCGCCGCAGCCAGAGCACCGGCTCGATGGTTGGGCAGCGGCGCTTCTCGGCCCGGCCGAGGCGCCGATGGAGGAGCTTTCGGGCGGCGCCTGGCGACGGCTGCGCTTCGGGCGGGAAGAGGACTGGCCCCCGATCCACCCCTTCATGGAACGGCGCAAGTTCCTGTTCCGAACCGGTGGCTCGGCTTGGCTGCTGAAATTCGCCGGGCTGGGCAGGCATGGGGAGGCGGCGCTCGCGCGGGCCCAGCTTCTGCATGCAGCCGGCTTCACCCCGGAAGTCGCCGGAATACGGCACGGCTTCCTCGTTGAGCGGTGGGTGGACGAGGCGCGGCCGCCAGCTCCCCCCATGGCGGATCACGAGGCACTGGTCGGGCATCTCGGGCGCTATCTCGGCTTCCGGGCGCGGGCGATGCCGGCTGAGGCGGAGGCGGGTGCCACGGCTGAGGCGCTTTGGGCCATGGCGCGGCAGAATGTGCGGGAGGCACTGGGCGAGGCGCTGGCCGCAGGGTTGGACCGGTGGAAGCCGCTTCTGCCCCGGCTGAACGCTGCGATGCGGCGGGTCTGGACCGACAACCGGCTGCATGCCTGGGAATGGCTCGTCCTGCCCGGGGGCCGGCTGCTGAAGACCGATGCGGTGGACCACGCCGCGGCGCATGACCTGATCGGCTGCCAGGACATCGCCTGGGATGTGACAGGAGCGGCGGTGGAACTGGGATTGTCCGAGGATGAGCGCAACCGGCTCTGCGCGGCCGTGGCGCGGGAGGCGGGGCGCCCGGTGGATCCGGCGCTGCTCGACTTTCTCAGACCCTGCTACCTCGCCTTCCAACTCGGCTACCACAGCCTGGCGGCGGATGCCTTCGCCTGGAACCCGGTTGAGGCTGCACGCGCGCGATCCGCCGTCGAACGCTACGCGGGTCAACTGCGGCAAGCCCTGGTGGCATCCTGAGCTGCCCCCTTACCGCCCACGGCCAAGAATAGGGGGGAGAACCCTCCCCCGCCCCTTCAACGCGCCGGCAGCCCGGCCGTCTCGCCCCGCAACCGGCGCAGCAGGGCATCGATGGCAAGAGCGATCGTGGTCACCACGATCAGCAGCGTGGAGACGGCGGCGATGGTCGGCTCCACTTCCAGCAACAGGCTGTTCCAGATCCGCACAGGCAGGGTTTCCGAGCGGAAGCCGGCCAGGAAGATGGAGATCACCAGCTCGTCGAAGGATGTGAGGAAAGAGAAGAGCGCGGCAGAGACCACGCCGGGAAGCGCGAGCGGAAGCACGACGCGGCGGAACACGCCCCAGCGCGTGCAGCCGAAGACCATCGCCGCCCGCTCCAGCGCCGGGTCCACGGTGCGGAGTGCGGATTGCAGGATCACCAGCACCACCGGCATGGCCACCACCGAATGCGCCACCGCGATCCAGGGCCTCACGCTCACCAGCCCTATCCGGGCGGAGAGAAAGTAAACCGCAACCGCCGTGATGATGTGCGGCACGATCACCGGCGTCAGCAGCAAGGCGCCGACGACGCGCTTGAAGGGAAACTGCCCCCGCACCATTGCATAGGCCGCGAGGAAGCCGAGCAGGGTGGACAGGAACGAAGCCATCACGCCGATCATCAGCGAATTGGCGATGGCCTGGCGCCAGCGCGGATCGCCGAGGAAGCGGGCATACCAGCGGGTGGAGAGGGTCTCGGGCGGGAACTTCAGATAGCCGTCGCCGGAGAAGGAAGCGATGGCAACGATCACAATCGGCGCCAGCAGCCCGAAACAGAGCAGCACCACCAGCACCCGCAGCAGGGTGGCGCGCATCACAGGCCCCATCATCGCACGGCCTCCCCTGGTTCGGCGAAGCGGCTATAGACGGCGTAGAGCGTGAGGGTGACGACCAGCAGTACGATCGTCATCAGCGCGGCGGATGGCCAGTTCTGGGTGATCTCCACCTCCCGCTCGATCAGCATCGCGACCATGACATCGCTGGGGCCGCCCATCAGGGCGGGGGTGACGAAAAAGCCGATCGCGAGAATGAAGGTGATCAACACCCCGGCCACGACGCCATGCAGCGTGAGCGGCATGAAGACGCGGCGGAACACGGTGGCAGGCGAAGCCCCCATGCCTTCCGCCGCCTGCATCAAACGCGGGTCTACGGCCTTCATGGCGGCGTAGAGCGTCAGCACCATGTAGGGCAGCAGCACATAGGTCATGCCGATGATGACGCCGGTGCGGTTGTAGAGAAGGTTCACCGGCTCCTCCACCAGCCCGAGGCCAAGGAGAATTTGGTTGATCAGCCCGTTGCGCCCGAGCAGCACCATCCAGGCATAGGTCCGCACGATGGTGCTGGTGAAGTAGGGCAGCACGATGCAGAGCAGGATGGCCGTGAAAGCCGCCCCGCGCACGCGCGACAGCGCGTAGGACACGGGATAGCCGAGCAGCAGCGTCAGCAGCGTGACGACCAGGCCGATCCAGCCCGTGTTGAGCATCGCGCCCCCGACCGCGCCGGAGAGCAGCACGGCCTCCGCTTCCTCGATGATCTCGGACCAGGAGCCCAACTCCGTGATGGAGGACCAGAGGAACCAACTGATTGGTATGAGGAAGAGAGCAAGCAGCAGAAGCAGCGCAGGCAGCAGCAGCAACAGGGCGGCGCGGATCTTCAGCGGCATGGGATCAGGCCGCCAGGAGCCGGCTGTCCTCGGCGCGCCAGCTCAGGTGCACCGGGTCGCCGGGGGCGTGCAGGGTGGTACCGGCGCCGTTCGCGGCATCACAGAGTACCACCGCGCCCTCTGGCACCTCCACCGCGTAACGCACGACATTGCCGAGGAAGGAGGTATGGCGGACACGGCCCGGGAGGATGTTTGCCCCCTCCCCCGCCCCGCCGGCAGCGATGCTCACCTTCTCCGGACGGATGAAGAGCAGGCCTTCCGGGGCGGCCAGGGCGCCGGCGCCTGCCTCCAGCCGTGCACCCCCCGGTCCGGCGACGGCATTGCCGTCGCGCCGGGCGCGAAGGAGGTTCGCCTCGCCGAGGAAGGCGGCCACGAAGCTGGAATCCGGGCGCTCATAGACCTCGCGCGGCGGGCCCATCTGGGCGATTCGGCCGTGCTCCATGATGGCGATGCGATCCGACATCGTCAGCGCCTCCTCCTGGTCATGGGTGACATAGACCACCGTGGTGCCCAGGCGGCGCGAGATCTCCTTGATCTCCACCTGCATGTGGTAGCGCAGGTTCTTGTCGAGCGCGCCCAGCGGTTCATCCATCAGGACGATGCGCGGATGCGCGACGATGGCGCGGGCAAGGGCCACGCGCTGCTGCTGCCCCCCGGAGAGCTGGCGCGCGTAGCGCCGCTCGAAGCCGGTGAGCTTCACCATCTCCAGCGCCTCCGCCACGCGGGCGGCAATCTCCGCCTTGGGCGCGCGCCGGACCGTCAGCGGGAAGGCGACGTTCTCCGCCACGTTCAGATGCGGGAAGATGGCGTAGTTCTGGAACACCATGCCCAGGCCGCGGCCGCGGGGCGGGACATGCGTCATGTCCTGCCCATCGAGCATCACCCGCCCCTCATCAGCCATCACGAAACCGGCGAGCATCGACAGCGTCGTCGTCTTGCCGGAACCGGAAGGACCAAGCAGCGTGAAGAACTCGCCCGGGGCGATGGCAAGCGAGACATCCGCCACCACCGCCTCCGAGCCATAGCGCTTCGTCACGCCCTCAAGGGCGACCGCGCCCTCCGTCACCGCTGAACCCAGCGCGACCAGAGGCGGTTCACGCGGTCGCGGTTGTCCTCCCACCAGTTGACGTTCTGGTAGAAGCCAACCCGCTGCGAACGCTCGCCGCCCGGGGCGCGGGCGCGCTCCTCCTCGGTCAGAAGCGGGAAGGCTTTCATGTTGGTCGGGCCATAGATCAGGGCCTTGGAGTATTGGGCCTGCACCTCGGGCTGCATCATGAAGTCAATGAGCTGCTGCGCGCCCTGGACGTTCTGCGCATCCTTGAAGATGCCCAGCGCCTGCACCTGGATCATGTGCTCGTTCCAGGTATAGGCGAGCGGCGCGTTGCGGTCGATCAGCACCTGCAGGCGGCCATTCCAGATGGAGCCCGCCACCACTTCCTTGTCCGACAGCATCTGCGCGGAAAGCGCGCCCGTATCCCAGAAGCGGCGGATCTGCGGCCGGATGCGGTCCATTACCTTCAGCGCGCGATCGACGTCGATTGGGTAGAGCTGGTCCTTCGGCACGCCATCGGCCAGCAGCGCGAATTCAAGGTTCGCGGAGCCGGATGCCATGTCGGACAGCATGCGCGGCCCCGGGAACTTGCCGGCATTCCAGAAATCGGCCCAGGAATCCGGTGCGCCGGACGCGAAATGCTCCTTGTTATAGCCGAGCACGGTGCAATAGACGAAGTTCGCCACGCGCTGCGGGCGGCGCACCTCCGGCGTGATGTCCTCGGGCTTCGACCAGCGCCACTTGTCATAGGCGATGGGGGCAAGCGCGCCCATGCGCTCCAGCGTCAGAAGCTGGCCATCACCCGTGTCGATCAGATCGAGTTCCACATTGTTGGCGCGGAACATGGCGAGCAGCTTCGCGGAGGTCGCCGCCACCGGGCGCACGACGATCCCCGTCTCCTTCGTGAAGGGATCGTAAACGACCCGGCGCATCACATCGTCATAGGTGCCGCCCGGCGTGCGGACGATCACCTCCCCCGCCGCGCGAGCGGGGTGGGAGAGGAGGGCCGGTGCCGCGAGCGCGGCGCCGAGCAGCAGGCGCCGGCTCGGGCGGAGGATCTGGGATCTGTCGGTCATGCGTCGCCCCTCTCTGGATGGAATCGCGTCAGTGGAAACGGGAGATGGAATAGGGAGCCATGTCGATGCGCGGCGTGTCTCCAAGAATCGTACGGGCCACGAGCCTTCCGCTCGGCGGACCACCCGTCATGCCGAAATGGCCATGGCCGAAGCAGAGATGCAGGCCGGGATGGGAGGGCACGAGGCCGAGCACCGGCAGGCTGTCCGGCGTGGAGGGGCGGAAGCCCATCCAAAGGCGCGGCTCCCCCGCCTCAATCCCGGGAAAGAGGCCGCGAAGCTGACCAAGGAGTTGCTGCGCACGCCGCTCATCCGGCGCGGCATCGAGCCCCGCGATCTCCACCGTGCCGGCAACGCGCAGCCCCTCCGCCATCGGCGTCACGCCGAAATTGCCGGATTTATAGAGAATGGGCAGCTTCGGCATGATGCTGGGTTCGGGAAGCATCAGGTGGTAGCCGCGCTCCGTCTCCAGCGGCACGCGAATGCCCAGCGGATCGAGCAGCAGGCGCGACCAGGCACCGCCCGCCACGACGACCTGATCGGCCAGGTGGTTATCGGTGTTGGTCATCACCATCCAGCCGCCCCCCTCGCGCGGGATCAGCTTCATGGCGCGCTCCGGCAGGATCGTCCCGCCGCCGGCCAGGAAGATGTCGCCCAGGCGGCGGACCACCCGCGGCGGGCTGACCGTGTGGCCATTGCCCGGCACCAGCAGGCCGCGTGAGACATGACGCGCGATTCCGGGGAAGAACTGGCGGAGATCATCGGTGCCCAGCAGCTCGGTCCTGATGCCATGCCGGTCGCGCAAGCCGCGCTCCAGCGCGGCGCCGGGGGTTTCCTCCGGTCCATCCCAGATCTGGACCTGACCAGTGCGGCGAATGAATTCGGAATAATCCCCGGCCCCCAGAAGCTCGCGCCAGTCATCAAAGGCAGGCGCGTGCAGGGCACGCATCGCGTCGGAGATGATTCTCACGCGGTCCATCCGGCCAGCCTTTATCCATCGGGCGAGCCATGGCGCGGCCTTGGGCAGATAGGCCGGGCGCACCGCCAGGGGGCCAAGCGGGTCGCTCAACCAGCCCGGCACCTTCCGCAGCATGCCCGGCAGGGCGATCGGCACCACCGTATCGGCGCTGAGCAGCCCGGCATTGCCGAAGGAGGCGCCGCCGGCCGGTCCCAACGGGTCGATCACCGTCACCTGGCGCCCGGCGCGCAGCAGCGGCAGGGCGGTGGAAAGCCCCGCGACGCCGGCGCCGAGGATGATGACCCGCGCGGCTTGCATCAGCCGAGATTCGCCGTCGCGATCAGCTCGATCCGCATGCCCGGCGCCAGCAGTTCCTTCACCACCACGGTCGCGCGGCAGGGATAGGGCTCCTGGAAGAACTCGCGATACACCGCATTCATGCCGGCCGCGTCGCCCGGCTCGGTCAGGTAGATCTGGCAGAGCATCACATCCGCCATGCTGCCGCCCGCCGCCTCCACTGCCATGCGGAGATTGGCCAGCGTCCGCCGCGTCTGCGTCTCGATATCGCCGGAGACGATGGCGCCAGTCTCCGGATCCTTCGGAATCTGCGCGGTGATGACCAGGTTGCCCTTCCTCACCGTGCCGCTGATCGGCCCCTTCGACTTGATGATGCCAGTCTCGACGGCTTCGAACATGCGGGCTTTCCCTATCGGTTGATCAGCAGCGTTCGCGGCAGGTTCGTCAGCAACTCGGGCCCGGTCTCGGTGATAAGGACCGATTCGCTGAGCGCCGCGCCGCCAGCGGAGGCATAGACATGGAAGACCATCCCCGCCTCCAGCCGCCAGGTGGCGCCGGGGTGCAGGATACGGGTGAAGTCGCTCGTCCGCGGGCCGGCATCGCCATAAAGGCCGAGTGTGTAGCCCGTGATGTTGTCATAGCTCTCGCGCAGCCTGGCGCGGATCACGCCGTCGCGCAGAATCGCGTCCACATCCTCGGCCACGGCACCGGGCACCATGGCTGCAATCTGGCGGTCCTGCAGTTCGGCCAGGATCTCCGTGGCGCGCACCCGCTCCGGCTCAGGCTCGCCCAGCACCACGCAGCGCATGACACGGGATGAATAGCCGTGGATGCGCGGCGTCAGCTCGATATGGACGACATCGCCCGGCGCCAGCGGATCATCGCCGAGATGGCCGTGCAGGAAGTCCCACCCACGGCCGGCGGTGATCGGGCCGGGGCGGTAAGGGTCGGCCCCCATCTCCACGAAGGTCTGCTGCGCGATCCGCGCGGCGTCGCGCTGGATGCCGCCGGGGATGCAGGCGGCCGCGGCGCGGCGCAACGCCTCGTCCGCGATGGCGGCGGCGCGGCGAAGCAACTCGATCTCGGCCGGCGACTTGATGAGGCGCAGTTCCGCGACAACCGGGCCGATATCGACAAAGCGCGCCTGGGGCAGCGCGGCCTTCAGCGCCTCGAAGCGGGCAATCGACGTTCCGTAACTCTCAAAGTCCAACCCGATCA
>DATCMG010000533.1:0-10353 GCA_036563555.1 Roseomonas sp.
ACCACCTCGGGCTGCGGCACCTTGCCGAAGACCAGATGGAAGAAGCTCTCGGCGAAGGTCAGGGAGGGATCGGGTGCGATGGCGTCCAACCCTTTAGAGGCGCGATGCGCGGCGGCGATGGCCGTCGGGATCTTCGCCAGCAGCCGCATCGCCTTGCGGCGCGTTGCGGGCTCCGAGGTGTCGGCCGCCTCCGGGTCCTCCATACCCATGAAGGAGACGGCGGTGCGGATCGCGTCCATCGGATGGGCGTCGCGCGGGAAGGCGCGGATCACCTCGAGCAGTGCCGGGGTCAGGGCGCGTTGGGAGGCCTCCTCCCGCCGGAAGCCGGCGAGCTGGGCCGCGTTGGGCAGCTCTCCGTTCCAGAGGAGATAAGCGACCTCCTCGAAGCTGCAGTTCTCGGCCAGGTCCTGCACGGGATAGCCGCGATAGGTCAGGCTGTTCGTCTCCGGCATGACCTTCGAGACGGCGGAGACATCGGCGGTGACGCCGACGAGGCCCTTGCGGATATCGGGCTCGGATTCGCTCATGGGGATTGCTCCGTTGCTTGTCGCTGGTCGGAACCGGCCCGTCTGGCCCGGCCCGTAGGCGCCACTGCGGGCGCGAAAGCGCCGCCGGACCGGCCGGCGGCGCGGAACGCGATCAGAAGATGCCGGGCTTGCCCACGGCGAGCTTTCCATCCGGCAAGCGGACCGTGAGCTGATCCAGCTCCCCCGCCTTCAGCGAGGCGAGGTTCTCGGCGGCCGCGATGAAGCGGTCCGCCTCGGCGGCATCAATGATGCCTTCGGTCAGGATGCGGAACTTACGGATGTAATCGGCGCGGCCGAAGGGCCTGGCGCCCAGCGGGTGGGCGTTCGCCACCGCCAGCTCGTCCACCAGCACCGTGCCATCCTTCAGGGTGATCTCCACCCGGCCACCAAAGGCCAGCTCGTTCGGGTCGCGGGAGTGATAGCGCCGCGTCCACTCCGGATCTTCGCGCGTCTCCATCTTGTGCCAGAGGCGGACGGTGTCGGGGCGGACGGCGCGCTCGGGGGCGTAGCTGTCCACATGGTGCCAGCGCCCGTCCTGCAGGGCGACGGTGAAGATATACATGATG
Organism: Roseomonas sp.; assembly: GCA_036563555.1. GTDB lineage: Bacteria > Pseudomonadota > Alphaproteobacteria > Acetobacterales > Acetobacteraceae > Roseomonas. The sequence goes on from DATCMG010000533.1 coordinate 1,094, forward strand.
GAGTGGTCCAGCGTCTCGCGGCTGGCGGTCGGGTCCATCTTCTGCGGGTCGTTGGCTCCGGTCCCGATCACGTAATGGGTGTGATGGGAGGTATGGAGGAGGATCCTCTCGACCTGCTCCAGGTCCTTGATCTTCTCCCGCATGCGGAAGGCCAGGTCGATCAGCGCCTGGGACTGGTACTCGGCCGAGTGCTCCTTCGTGTAGCTGTCGAGGATGGCGCGCTTGCCCTCCCCCGGACCCGGCAGCGGCACCTCGTAATAGGTGGGCTCGTAAACATCGCCCTGGTAGCGCTGGGTGCGGCCGGCGAGCACCCAGGCGATGACGGAATCCTCGCCCTCATAGATCGGGCTTGGCGCGCCTTCGCCACGCATGGCGCGGTCCACCGCCTCCACGGCCAGCTTGCCGGCATGGGCGGGGGCGAAGGCCTTCCAGGAGCTGATCTCGCCCTTGCGGCTCTGGCGGAAGGTGACGGAGACGTGCAGCGCCTGCTGCACCGCCTGGAAGATGGTCGCCTGGTCCAGGCCAAGCAAAGTACCGATGCCGGCCGCCGCCGCGGGGCAGAGATGGGCGATGTGGTCCACCTTGTGCTCATGCAGGCAGATGGCGCGCACCAGGTCGATATGGATCTCGTAGCCGGTCGCGAGGCCGCGCAGCAGTTCGGCGCCCGATTTGCCCATGGTCTGGGCCACCGCGAGGATCGGCGGGATGTTGTCGCCGGGGTGGGAGTAGTCGGCGGCGAGGAAGGTGTCGTGCATGTCCAGCTCACGGACAGCGGTGCCGTTCGCCCAGGCCGCCCATTCCGGCGAGAAGCGCTTCGACGGATCTAGCCCGAACACGGTCGCTCCGCCCTGCCTGGCATGACCCATCGCCATCTGGCGCGCGGAGGTCGGCGCGGAGCGGTTGATGGCCGCGATGGCGACGGAGGCGTTGTCGATCACCCGGTTGATAATCATGGCCGCCGCGTCCTCCGGTACCGCGACGGGATCGGCGGCGACGCCGGCGATCTTCCAGGCAAGCTGGTCCTCGCGCTTCAGCAGCGCCTTGGACGGATAAACCTTTACGAGATACGACTGCACCGGCGTTCTCCCCTTATCAAATCCTGCGACCGAGGTTCTGCACCCGGACCGGAACATCGTCCAATCCGATTGACGGCACCGCGCGACAGGCTTTCGGTATCACACCATGGATTTCCGCCTCGTGCGACGGCTCGGCCATTTCCTCGCTGTCGCGGAGAAGGGCATTCCGGCCACACCCGGGATACCGGCGCCGTGCGATCTGCCTTAACCTCCACCAAGTAGCAGCAAACCTGGATGCCCTGCATGAGCCAGCCCTTCGACCGCGTGATCCTCGGCGACCTCGTCCTGCCGGACCGGATCCTGGAGGGCGGCTATGTCGCCGTGCGAGGGGAAAGGATCGCGGCAATCGGCCAGGGCTCGCCGCCGCCCGCCGCCGCGACGGAGGATCACTCGGGGCATCTGATCTTCCCGGGACTGGTGGACGGGCACATGCACACCTCCAGCGCCACCGGATGGCCGGGGATCGAGGGCGCCACCATGTCCGCCGCGGCCGGCGGCGTGACCACTTGCGTGGACATGCCCTACGACATTCCCATGCCCGTGACGGACGCCGCCATCCTTCGCGACAAGGTGGAGTGGGTGCACCGGCTGGCCCATGTGGATGTCGCGCTCTACGGCACCATCAAGAAGGATGGCGGCGTGGAGGCCATCGCGGGCCTCGCGGCAGCCGGCGCCTGCTCCTTCAAGTTCTCCACCTATGAATATGACGCGGTGCGCTTCCCCCGCATCGACCCCGCCCTGATGCGGGAGGCCTTCGCCGAGATCGCGAAGACCAACCTGATGGTCGCCGTACATAACGAGGACCAGGAGCTGGTGGTCAAGCTGACCGCCGAGGCGAAGGCCGCCGGGCACACCGACCCGATCTGGCATTGCCGCACTCGGCCGCCGCTGGCCGAGAACCTGGCGAACCTCGCCATCTTCGAGATCGGGCTGGAGACGGGCGCGCATGTCCACATCGCCCATTCCTCCCTGGCCCGCGGCTTCGCCATTGCGGAGGAGTTCCGCGGCGCCGGCACCCGCTCCTCCGGCGAGGCCTGCCTGCATTACTTCTGCATGACCGAGGAGGACATCATCCGTCTCGAGGGCTTCGGCAAGTGCAACCCGCCCTTCCGCACGAAGGAGGAGGTGGAGCGCATGTGGGCGTCGCTGCTCCAGGGCAAGGTCGCCTATATCTCGACGGACCACGCGCCCTGGCCGCGCGACCGCAAGATCTACAAGGGCGACATCTTCGCCCTCGGCGCCGGGCTAACGGGGATGCAGAGCTTCGCGCCCATCATGTTCACCCTGCTGGAGGAGCGCGGCCTGCCGTTGACCCTCATGGCGAAATACTGCGCGGCGGAGCCGGCCCGTTATCACGGGCTGGATCCGAAGAAGGGCAGCATCGCCATCGGCAGCGACGCCGATCTCTGCGTGATGGAGCGCGGCGACTTCACCTTCGACGAGGCCACGATCCTCGACCGGCCGGAGTTCCAGCACTCCCCTTATCATGGCCGCGCACTGCGCGGGCGGGTGGCCGCGACCTATCTGCGCGGGCGCTGCATCTGGGACGGCTCCTCCGTGCTCGCGAAGCCGGGAGAGGGGCGGTTCGTGCCGCGCCAGCACACGAATCCAGTGGCTCTCGCATGAGGCGACCTCCCTCCCCCGCGGTGTTGGTGGGCCTGATCATCCTGCTCGGGCTCGGGCTACTCACCGCCTTCGGGCTCGGCTTTGGCGGGATGGGAATGGCCCATGTCCTCGCCGGGCTGATCATCGCCGTGGTGGGGGGAGCAGCCGCGATGATGGGATGGAGGAAATGAACCGGCCACTGATCATCGCGGTTCTCACCGCGCTGCTGGGCTTCGGCTTCTGGGTCTGGCTCACGGGGCCGGGCACGTCGGTGCCGAATGCGCTTCTTGCCCTTCTCTGCGCGATCCTGTTCGGACGCGCGGGCTGGTGGCTGGCCGCGCGTGGCATGCCTGACGAGGACGCACCGCCATCCGCGCCGGCCGCCCCGCCGCCACCCACCGGCCGCCGCGCGCCGCCGCCTCCCGACCCGGAGCCATGGCGCAGGCCGGGCGGCGTGGAATGAGGCCGCACCCGTGAGTGGAAGCCGCGCAGGCACGCCGGCCCTCATCCCCCTTCTCGCGGGCGTGCTGCTCGGCGCGCTGCTTGCCTGGGGTTGGTTCACCACGCAGGGGGGCATGGAAGACGCCGCACCGCGCGCGGGCGGTGCGATCCAGCGCCCCAGCGTGTGCTTCACCCCGGGTGGCGACTGCACGGACCGCATCGTGGCGGCCATCGGCGTGGCACGGCGGGAGGTGCTGGTGCAGGCCTATTCCTTCACCTCGCCCCCGATCGCCGAGGCGCTGGAGGCGGCGAAGCGGCGTGGGGCGCGGGTTCGGATCATCGTGGACGACAGCCAGTTGAGCGAACGCTACACCCAGGCGGACGAGGTGGCGCGCGCCGGGCTGGAGGTCTGGGTCGATGACCCCAGTGGCATCGCCCATAACAAGGTGATCGTGATCGACGGCGAATTGGTGATCACCGGCTCCTTCAACTTCAGCCGTTCCGCGCAGGACCGGAATGTCGAGAACCTGTTGCTGATCCGCGACCCCGCGCTGGCGACCCAATATGCGGTGAACTGGGAGCGGCGCCGCGCCCTCAGCGTGCCCTATGCCCAGGCCGCGCGCCCGCCGGCGGCGAACGACAACGAACGTGACCAGCGCAAGCGCTCGAATGCGCGCTTCGGGCTGTTCTGATCGGCACACATATATAATGTGCGTGGCGCATCACAGAGGACGCCCCGAATGACCCGCCGACTCACCGTCGCCGCCGCCCAGCTCGGCCCCATCCAGAAGGCCGAGGGCCGCGACGTGGCGGTGGGCCGCATGGTCCGGCTGATGGAGACGGCGCATCGCCGCGGCGCCGAGGTGGTGGTCTTCCCGGAACTCGCGCTGACCACCTTCTTTCCCCGCTGGTACGAGGAGGACCGCGCCGCCGCCGACCACTGGTTCGAAACGGCGCTCCCCTCCAACGAGACGGCGCCGCTCTTCGAGGCGGCGCGGAAATACGGCATCGCCTTCCATCTCGGCTATGCCGAGAAGACGCCGGAGGGGCGGCACTTCAACACCGCCGTCTTTGTCCATCCCTCGGGCGAGATCGTGCTGAAATATCGCAAGGTCCATCTGCCCGGCCATGCGGAGCACGACCCGATCCGCACCGTGCAGCACCTGGAGAAGCGTTATTTCGAGGTGGGCGACCTCGGCTTCCCCGTGGTGCGCGCGCCGGTCGGCGGCGCCGGCCCGGTGAATGTCGGCATGCTCATCTGCAATGACCGCCGCTGGCCCGAAGCTTGGCGCGTGCTCGGGCTGCAGAGCGTCGAACTGGTCATGTGCGGCTACAACACGCCCAGCCTGAACATGGATAATCGCGGCTTCGAGGCGCACCACCTGCGCGTGCTGCATTCCCATCTCTCGATTCAGGCAGGCTGCTACCAGAACGCCACATTCGGCGTCGCCACCGCCAAGGCGGGGGTGGAGGACGGGCACGAACTGTTCGGCCACTCCATCATCGTGAATCCGCAGGGCGAGATCATGGCCCAGGCGACCTCCTGGGACGATGAGCTGATCGTGGCGGATTGCGACCTCGGCATGTGCCGCCTTGGCCGGGAGACGATCTTCAACTTCGCCGCCCATCGCCGCATCGAAGCCTATGGCCGCATCACGGAACAGACCGGCGCCGTGCCGCCGGCTGAGTGGCAGCCGAAAGGCGCCTGACAACCCCGCCCCATCGCGATGCGTTGGAGGGGCGGAGGTATCCCATGCACCGCATCGCGTTTGCCCTGGCCGCCTTGGCGCTACCCGCCATCACGGGTTCCGCCATGGCCCAAAGCCCCGCCCAGCGGGAGGCGGCGCAGCAGGTCGAGCAGGACCAGCGCCGCGACCGCGTGACCGATGCGGCGCGCGACTTGCAGACAGGCGGCAATGCCGGATCGACGGCCGTGGTGGACGACATGAACCGGCAGAGGCCGACCATGACGCCTGACCGGGCCGATCCGCGTGCCGTCAGCCCGGCCGCGCCGGGCGCGACGAACATTCCCCTGCTCAGCGACAACCCGCAGCGCTGATCTGCCCCAGCGGCGCCATCACCGGGCCGCAACAGGGACACGGGGCAGACGTTTCTTCCCGATGAAACGGCTCCCCTGAGCCGGCGCGACGGAGGAATCCATGCGACGCCACGCCCTGCTCTCCGCCACCCTGGCCCTGATCGTCCTCGGCGCCGCACCGGCCCCGGCCCAGGATCTCGGCCAGATCCTCGATCAGGCCGTGCGCCAGTTCGGCGGCAACAATGATGACGCGCGGCGCCGTGCGGAGGAGGAAGAGCGTCGTCGTGACGATGCCCGCCGGGACCGGGACGATGACCGTCGCTCCGACGGGCGCTCCCGCTTCCGCTCCGAGGAGGAGCGCCGCGATTTCGAGCGTCGCCGCGAGGCCTGGGAGCGCGACCGCGAACGCCGTGAGAGCCGGGGCGACCGTATACCCCCGCAGGAGCGCGACCGCGATGAATTCCGGCGCGACCGGCAACTCACGGAGCGCCAGCGTCAGCTCGACGAGGAGCAGCGCCGCATCTCCGAGGAGCGCCGGCGCATCGAGCAGGAGCGCCGCCGCTGAGCGGCAACCCCCGCCGCGGCGCGGGCGTTGTCGGGGCAGGAGACCATCAACATGCCTCGCATCCTCGCCGCCCTTGCCGCCACGGGCCTTTCCCTGCTCACGCCCATGCAGGCGCGGGCTGATGACGGCATATTCGGCGATCTCCTCTCCCGCTTCTCGCGCGTGGAAGAGCCGAGGCGGGCTGGAAATCCCGAGATCCGCGACCGGGAGCGTGAGGCGCGGAACCTGCGCCGCGAATACTGGGAACGCGAGCGGGCCCGAATCGCACAGGCCGGGATGGCGCGCGAGGTGTCCAACCAGGCCGTCGCCTCGCGCTGAGCCAAGCTCGAATCAGATGGAAAGCCCGGCCGGAAGCGGCCGGGCTTTCCGCGTTTTACGCGACCGCGAGCAATGCCTGGGCGGCGACCGCCGCGCAGGGCTCGATCACCGGCACGCCGATCTCGGCTTCCAGGAAGGCGCGATGCCCGGCCATGCCGGTGCAACCCAGCACGACTGCGCCGCTGCCCGCCTCCGCCAACCGGCGGCCGGCGGCCAGCAGCGCCGCGCGCGGTGCCTCGGGATCCGTCAGGGCCGACATGGGCAGGTTCAGCGCCACGGTCGCCGCCATGCGGGATTCGACACCCATGGAGAGCAGCACGCGCCGCTGCCGCTCACGGCTCGCATCCACGAAGGCGATGACGCCAAAACGATCCGCCCGCGCCAGGGCGGCGAGCACGGCCGCACGGAACGGCCCGAGCACGGGCCGGTCCGTCACCTCGCGCACCGCCTCCACCCCAGGATCGGACACGCAGGCAATCACATAGGCATCCGCCGCCTCCGCCTGGACCGCGGCACAGAGTGGCAGGGCCACGGAGAACCAGTCCCGCCAGCTTGCGATGGCGGCGGGACCGTCCTTCAGTGCGATCGTATCGAAGCGCGCGAGGCCGGGCCGGGCATAAGGCTCCACCGCCGCGGCAATTCCGGCGGTGCAGGCGGCGTCCCGGTTCGGGTTAATCACGAGGATACGGCGTTCCATCAACCAATCGTGGCGTCCGGGCCGGTGGACGGCAACCCTCGGGGCGCTTGTCGCCGGCTCGTGGCAGGACCATATTGCATTGCAACAAAACCTTGCGGGGCACGTTGAGAACCCGTCTCGGGAGGACTGCAACATGCCCGCGCAGAATGGTGCGCCAAAGACCACGACCAGTTGGCGCCCGGAAGCGGCCCGCAAGGCCGAGGCCGTGGAGCAGCCCTCGATGCTGACCGCCATCCGTCGCGGCATCGTCAATCGCTGCCCTGTCTGCGGAGAGGGGCGGATCTTCAAGCGATTCCTGACCGTGGTGCCGGAATGCGAGGTCTGCCACGCGCCGCTCGGCCGGCTGCGGGCGGATGACGCGCCGCCCTATATCGTTATCTTCCTCGCCGGCCATGTGCTGCTTCCGCCGATCTTCTGGATCGAGAAGGCCTATGAGCCGCCGATGTGGCTGCACATGGTGGTCTGGCTGCCGCTCTTTGCCGTCGTGTGCACGCTCCTGCTTCGGCCCGTGAAGGGCGGCGTGGTGGGCTGGATGATGCGCCTGGGCTTCGCCGACCACAACCATCCCCAGGCCCATGTGTCGCCGCCGCCCGGCCCGTCGCGCGATGTCTGATACCGCCCTGGCCGACCCGACCGTGGCGGCGCGTGACATCGTGCGGATCGAGCTGCCGGATCACGCGCCCCTGCCCTCCTCCTTCGCCGAGGCCGATCGTCAGCAGGCCGTGGCGGATCTTCTCGCCGGCAACAGCTTCGTCCCGGCCGGTCTGCCGCCCGGCCCCTATGTTTTGCACCTGGCGCTTCGCGATGGGCGGCTGCTGTTCGATGTCCGGGATGCGGCCGACGAGCCGCTCCATGCCTATCTGCTGGCCCTCGGCCCTTTCCGGCGGCTGATCAAGGACTACCAGATGGTCATCGACGGCCATGAGCAGGCAGTGACCGAAGGCGCCGCCGATGCCCGCATCCAGGCCATCGACATGGGCCGCCGCGGCCTGCACAACGAGGCTGCGGAGTTGCTCCGCGCGCGGCTGCAAGGCCGTGTTCTGCTCGATTTCGAGACGGCGCGGCGTCTCTTCACCCTCGTCTGCGCCATGCACCAACGGATCTGATGCCTTGAAGATCGACGGCAAGCCCTTCCGCAGCATCTGGCTGGACACGGATGGCCACTCCATCCGCATCTTCGACCAGACGAAACTGCCCTGGTCGGTCGAGGAGATCCGCCTTTCCGACGAGGAAGGCGTCGCCCATGCCATTCGCTCCATGCAGGTGCGCGGCGCGCCGCTGATCGGCGCGGTGGGCGCCTATGGGCTTGCCATGGCCCTGCGGCGCGATCCCTCGATCGAGAATCTCGAGCGCATGGCCGCGATGCTGAATGAGACGCGCCCCACGGCCGTGAACCTGAAATGGGCGCTGGACCGCATCTGCGCCGCCGTCCGCAACCACCCGCCCGAGCGCCGCGCGGACGCCGCCTATGGCGAGGCCGCAGCCATCTGCGACGACGATGTGGAAACCAATCGCCGCATCGGGGAAAACGGCCTGCCGCTGCTCCAGGAGATCGCCGCCCGCAAGCCTCCCGGGGAGCCCGTGCGCGTGCTGACCCATTGCAATGCCGGCTGGATCGCGACGGTGGATTTCGGCACCGCCCTCTCTCCCATCTACCAGGCGCATGATTCCGGCCTGGATGTGCATGTCTGGGTCGACGAGACCCGCCCGCGCAACCAGGGTGCCGCGCTGACGGCATGGGAACTGGGCGCGCATGGCGTGCCGCACACGCTGGTGGCCGACAATGCCGGCGGGCACCTGATGCAGCGGGGCATGGTGGATATCGTGCTTGTCGGGACGGATCGCGTCACCCGGCAGGGCGACGTGGCGAACAAGATCGGCACCTATCTGAAGGCGCTGGCCGCGAAGGACAACAATGTTCCCTTCTGGGTGGCCCTGCCCCACTCCACCCTCGACATGAAGGTACGGGACGGGCTGGCCGAAATCCCGATCGAGGAGCGGTCGGGGACGGAGGTGACCGATGCCACCGGCCGCCTGCCGGATGGCAGCGTGGCAACGGTGCGGGTGGCGGCCGATGGAACGCCGGCCGCCAACCCAGCTTTCGATGTGACGCCCGCGCGGCTCGTGACCGGGTTGATCACAGAGCGCGGGCGCTGTGAGGCAAGCGAGGCAGGGCTGGCTTCGCTTTATCCGGAAAAGGCCTGACCGATCAGACCCTGCGGCCAGTGGCGAAGGCGCGGCGCTCCAGGAGCGCCAGGCCCGCCACGATCGCGCTGCCCGACAGGGCTGCGCCAGCCGCGGCGTAGCCGGGGAGGGCATGGGACGGTGTGCCGCCGAGCACGGCGACCACGATGCTCAGGATGAGGACAAGACCCGAAGCGATGAGGGCAAGCGCGATACGGTCCATGGCGAAGCCTCCGGCCAGCGCGGGATAGCGCTTGGTGTACGGATAGAACGACCCAGTCTTGGCGAAGGCAGGACGCAAAGGTGGCGGGAATGGGGCGAGTGCCCCTCCCCTGC
>DATCMG010000536.1:0-5223 GCA_036563555.1 Roseomonas sp.
GAACGCATTGTTCGGTGAGGCATTCGGTGATCATGAGACGTATGGAAGTCAGCCGCCAACCGAAGCCTACCTGGAGGGGCTGCTCGCGAAGGAGCATGTCGTCGCCATCGTGGCGTTGGCGGGCGAAGAGGTCCTGGGCGGCCTCGTCGCCTATGAGCTCGACAAGTTCGAGAGGATGCGGCGCGAGCTCTACATCTACGACCTTGCCGTCGACGCAAGGCATCGCCGGCGGCACATCGCGACCGCCCTGATCGAGCGTCTGCGCGAGATAGCCGCACAGCGCGGCGCCTGGGTCGTCTATGTTCAGGCTGACTATGGCGATGACCCGGCGATCGCGCTCTATGACAAACTCGGGGCTCGTGAGGAGGTGCTGCATTTCGACATCAGGGTTGAGCCGCAGCCTCGCCAGGGCCTCTCGTCACCCAGGAAACCCAATCGTTAGGGCCACTGGTATGGAGGTCTCCCCATGTTCACCACCGACCAACGACCGTTGCTGGGTGGTGAACATGACTGTTGCTGCCGCTTCCGCATCAGAGGCTTGGGATCGCTCCAAGCGATCCACATCGTGTTTTGAGGATCAGCAGGCGCATGAGGCAAAGGCGGAGATGATGCTAATCCACTGTCAAGCGGACCGCTGCGATGATGCTTGACCAACGGTCCATCTCAGTTTGAATGAAGCTGTCCAAGTCCTCTGGCGTTCCGCCGGCAAGTTCAATGCCCGCCGCGCGTTGTGGGATGTCGGGCAGCGTCATGATGTCCCGGACCTCCCTATTCCACTTATCGATTATTGGGCGGGGGGTCCCGGCCGGGGCCACGAGGGCGTACCACTCATGCACGACGACATCCGGGAAGCCCAGTTCAACGAAGGTAGGCACGTCGGGCAGGGCGGGGGAGCGCTGCTCCGCCGCCACAGCGAGGGACCGCACGCGTCCCTCTCGATGGAAGGGCGTGATGAGGCCGATCGTGGTGAACTGAAGCGGAAGCTGGCCGGCAACCAGGTCATTCAGGGCTGCGGAGCCGCCGCGGTAGGGTACGTGCGTCAGCTCGACGCCGGCGCGTAGGGCTAAGAGCTCCCCGGCCAGGTGCAGCATGCCGCCGGCCCCCGAGGAGCCGTAGGTGTAGTTCCGGCGACCACTGCGGATGTCATCTAGGACCTCTGGGAGGCTGCGTGCCTGGACATTAGCCGCAGCCGAAAGCACTGCCGGAAAGCGTCCGATCAGGACGATTGAGGCGAAGTCCCGCTTGGCATCCAGGGGGTAGTTCCGCTGCAGAAACTGATTTGTCGCATGGTTACTCTGAGCGATCAGGATCGTGTAACCATCTGGCGCCGACCGGGCGACATACGCCTCGGCGACCGCGGCGCTGGCGCCGGGCCTCGCATCGACCACCACGGGCTGCCCCCAGCGGCGCTCTAGGTGCTGGCCGACAACACGCGCCAGCACGTCGTTGACCCCGCCAGCGGCGAAGCCGCTCACGATGCGAATCGGCCGGTTGGGATAGTCGGCCGGCTGCGCTGCTGCTCCCCAGCCGAGGCCGAGAGAGCCGGCCACCGCGAGGCTCCTAAGTAGGCCGATCGCCGTCCGTCGTGTGAGCGAGCGCATCCTTGGAGTCCTCCTCATCCGGTTTGTCTAGCCTGCGTCCTCAAGATCCGCCGGCGACATCGACCAGCGTCGAGGTGACGAAGGACGCACGGTCCGACAGAAGCCAGATCACCGCGTCAGCTACCTCGTCGGGGGCGCCCACCCGGCGCATGGGGATGAGCGGCGCAATTGACCGTGCGCGCTCCTCACCTCCGTAATCGTCATGAAACTCGGTTAGAATGAAGCCGGGCAGCACCGCGTTGACACGGATGCCCTCCGTTGCGACCTCCTTTGCTAAACCGACGGTGAAGCTGTTGATAGCACCCTTGCTCGCCGCGTAGTGGACTCGCTGGTCGCGTCCGCCGCGCCGACCCGAGATGGAGGAGACGTTCACGATCACTCCACCGGCCCCGCCATGCAGGGTGGACATGCGGCGGATCGCCTCCCGAGCGCAGAGGAAGTAGCTGGTCACGTTGACGGACCAGAGATGGTTCAGCCGCTCCGCGGTGCAGCGGTCCACGCGGTCCTGCCAGCCGATGATGCCGGCGTTGTTCACGAGCCCGGTCGGGCGGCCGAGCGCGGCCTCCGCCTCCTCGAAGAGCCGTGCCACCTCCTCGTCGCGGGCCAGGTCCGCGCGGAGGGCGACGGCGCGCCCGCCGCCAGCCGTGATCTCGTCCACGACGCCTTGAGCCTTGCCGGCTTGGCCGTTGTAGCCGACGCAGACGGCGTGCCCAGCCGCGGCGGCCTGCCGCGCGATGGAGCGGCCGATCCCTCCGCTTCCGCCGGTGACAATGGTGACCTTCCCAGCCGCTGCCATGATCCCCTTGCCACCTGTGCCGGCCAGGGACGCATCCGCCTTGGGCCGGAAGTTGAATGCTCAGGCTAGGCGAGGGCGACCCGAGGATGGTGCCAAAAATTTTCAGCCATGGAGCTCGGCGCCATGCGGATCCAGGCGGCCGGGGGAGGGAAGAACGGCCGCTTCTACGTAAAGCGGATGAATGTTTTTCGCCTTCCGGCTCCCGGCACACGGGCCCATCCTTCCGTTGGCGTTCCGCCCCATAACCTGAAGGAGCCCGGAATGAGTGAGATCTCGGATCCCGGTGCGCCCGGCTCCGGCGAGGATGCGGCTATCGCCGCCTTTGCGGGCCTGCCCGTGGCCGTGATCGCCGACACGCTGGACGCCCTTGGCCATCCGAGCACCGTCATGGACGCGAGCATCCGCCTTCTCTCCGGAAGCCCTGTGGTGGGCCGCGCACGCACCGTGGATCGTGCTTGGGCGCCGGTGAACGCCAACCAGGGCCAGGTTGCGCCCGATCTCGGGATGGGCACGCAGGACGTGATCGATTCCTGCTGCCCGGACGACATCATCGTGATCGCTACGCGGGACGAACTGCGCGTGGGCGTCTGGGGGGATAACATGGCCACCCGCGCCAGCGCGCTCGGCGTGCGCGCGGTCGTCACGGACGGTGCCGTCCGCGACCTCGATGAGATGCCGAAGCTCAACCTCTCGGTCTTCGCCCAGGCGACCTGCCCGCGGCAGGCGACGCGCCGGATGCTGACGCTGGCGATCGACAAGCCCGTCCTGTGCGGCGGCGTCATGGTGCGCCCGGGCGACATCCTCGTCGGCGACCGCGACGGCATAGTGGCCGTTCCCGCGGAGCACGCCCTGGCGGTCGCGGCCAGGGCGCGCGAGATCCACGGCGTGGAGGAGGGGATGCAGGCCTATATCCGTGAGGGCAACACGCTCGTCTCCGCCGTGAACATCTATAAGCAACGCTGAGGGGCATGGATGATCGTCGAGGAGCGCATCTACACCCTGCAGCCAGGCACCGCCCCGCAGTACCTGGCCGTCTACGAGGCCGAGGGGCTCGCGGTGCAGAAACAGCACCTCGGGCGGATGGTTGGCTACTTCACCACCGAGTTCGGCCCTTTGAATCAGATTGTTCATATGTGGGCCTATAGGGACCTGGCGGAACGCCGGGTCCGGCGGGCGGCGCTGGCCGCCGATCCGCGCTGGGAAGCCTTTCGCGAGAAGGTCCGGCCCCTCCTCGTCACGCAGGAGAACAAGCTGCTGATGCCGGCCCGCTTCTCGCCCTGGGCCGAAGAGCCGCCGGCCTGAGGCGGAGGGGAAAGACCGTCGGTTCGACCAGCCGGGACGGCGCCTTGCGCCCCCCTACCGGCCCTGCCACGATCAGCATAAGGAACGGGATCGGGAGGCACGGGTGGACAGTCGTCAGGCCATACCACCGCTCACGGCGATGAGGGCCTTTGACGCGGTGGCCCGGCACGGCAGTGTTGCGCGCGCCTGCCGGGATCTCAACGTCACACCTGCAGCCGTCAGTCACCAGATCAAGGCGTTGGAGGACTGGCTGGGTGTTCGACTCTTCGCGCGGGATCGCCGGCAGATCCGGCTGACCGAACTGGGGCGGCTCTACTACGATCGAGTGCGCCCCTGCTTCGAGGGATTCGCCGCGGCGACCGAGGAGGTGCGTCGCAGCCAGGAACGGCGAACGCTGTCCGTCGCCGCCCCGTCCTCCCTCGCTTCCAAATGGCTGCTACCGCGGCTGCAGGCCTTCCGCACGCTCCATCCCCGCATCGATATCGAACTCACCGTTGCACCATGCCGCGAACCGCCGCCGCGGGAGGCAGACCTCCACATCCGGTATGGACGGCGCGGGGCTGCGCCGCCTCCCGGCCGGCTGACCTGGCCTCTCCTGCGGGTGGAGGTCTTCCCCGTCTGTGCTCCCCACATGGCGGCCGATCTCGGCGGATCGCCGGAGGCCCTGCTCCGAGTGCCCCTGCTCCACGATGAACCCCTGCAACTCCATGACGACGTGAGCTGGCCATCCTGGTTTGAGGCCGCCGGCGTGCGCGCCACCGAGATCCGGACAGCAATGCGGTTCAACCAGTCCATGCTCGCCTGCGAGGCCGCGGCGGCTGGTCACGGCGTGGTGCTGGCCAAGCGGCCGCATGTGGAGATGGACCTGCGGTCCGGGCGCGTGGTCCGTCCAGTGCCCGTATCCCTGCGCGCGCCTTGCCACTACTTCGTGGAGGTAGAGGAGCACCAGTCCGACAACGTGCAGGTCGCTGCTTTCCGGACCTGGCTGGTCGAGGAGGCTGAGGCGGAGCAGCCCGGCCTGGAATGGATAAACGCTCCGGCCCCGATCGCGAGTTCCGGGGTACCCGCCTAACCGGAGCCGGGACGGTCCCCCTCAGCCCGGCGGCCCCGATCCGCCGGGGCGATGGCGAAGGGCGATCCCGCGGCGCTGGCGGGCATCGGTTAGTCTTATTGCCGTTGCGGGGGCCCGCCGTTTCCCCTGACCCTCTGGGCGGAGACGGAGGACGGGCATGGAGATTCGGTTGGACGGTCGCGTGGCCCTCGTCACTGGCGGCAGCCGTGGCCTAGGGCGCGCCATGGCCGAGCGTTTCGCTGCCTCGGGCGCCAGCGTCGCGGTCGTGGCGCGGCGGCCAGCGGAGCTGGCAGAGGCGGTGAAGGCGGTCCAGGCAGGGGCCGCGCCCGACGTCAGAGTCGTTGGCTGCGCCGCCGACGTCTCGACGGCGGAGGGCGTCGAGCGCTGCCACGCCGAGGCCGTTGGTGCGCTTGGGGGCATCGACATCCTCGTCAACAACGCAGGTACCTCCA
>DATCMG010000538.1:0-11604 GCA_036563555.1 Roseomonas sp.
CGTCTCGGCCCGCAACTCCTCCGCCAGCTGCTTCAACTGCTCGGGCGAGAAATTGCGCAGGTCCGAGGGAATGCGAACCCGGTCGAGGAGCGGTGTAACTGGCAGGGGAGACATGGGCTCTTCCTCGAACCGTTCTTTCATCAACGCTAATTCCGGCGGCGGATCACATGGTCCGCCAGTGACCGCAAGAGATCGGCCCGTTCGTCGAAGCTGTCGAGGTGTTGCTTCGCTTGTTCCACCAGACGCTCCGCCTGGGCCCGGGCGCGCTCCGGGCCCAGAAGACCCAGCAGCGTCGCCTTTCCGGCCCCGGCATCCTTGCCCGTGGCCTTCCCGGCCTCCTCGGGCGTGGCGGTCAGGTCCAGCAGGTCGTCGGCGATCTGGAAGGCGGCCCCGATCTCGCGGCCATAGAACATCAGGCACTGGCGCGGAGCCGGCGCCGCCTTACCCAGGATCGCTCCGGCCTCGGCCGAGAACTCGATCAATTTGCCGGTCTTGAGGAGCTGCAGGCGGCCGATCGCGGCCTCATCCAGCGGCGTAGTGGCCTTTTCGGCCATCATGTCCAGCATCTGCCCGCCCACCATGCCGCGCGCCCCCGAGGCCAGCGCCAGCCGCAGGCAGAGATCCGCGCGCACGGCAGGGTCCGGATGCGTTTCCGGCGCGGCCAGGGTCACGAAGGCCTGCGTCTGCAGCGCGTCGCCCACCAGGATGGCCGTCGCCTCGTCCCAGGCGCGGTGAACGGTGGGCTTGCCGCGGCGCAGGTCGTCATTATCCATGGCCGGCAGGTCGTCATGCACCAGCGAATAGCCGTGCAGCATCTCCACCGCCGCCGCCGCGCGCAGGGCGGCATGGCGGGCCACGCCGAACTGCCGGGCACTCTCCAGCACCAGGAAGGCACGCAGCTTCTTGCCGCCGCCCATGGTGGCGTAGCGCATGGCGGCGAAAAGGGAGCGCTCCTCCCCCTCCTCCTTCGGCAACAGCGCGTCCAGCGCCTCGTCCACCTCCGAGGCGGCCTCGGCCATCGCCGCCCTCAGGTGGTCCATTGTGCCGGTCTCGCTCATTCGACGTCCCGCAGGGTCGGGCCGGCGGCGCCGGGGACCAAGGCCTGCACCCGGGCCTCGGCCTCGGATAGCTTGCGCTCGCAATGGGCGCGCAGGGCGGTGCCGCGGGCATAGGAGTCCATCGCCTCCTCCAGCTTCGCCTGGCCGCCCTCCAATCGCCTCACGATGGACTCCAGCTCGGCCATCGCCTCTTCGAAGGACAGGTTCTCAACATCGGGCAAAGGGGTGGGCTGGGGATCGGACATGCGGGCTCCGGAATGTCAGGCGCGGATCAGGGCGCGCAGATGCGCGGCCGCCGATCGGGCGAGGGCGCCGAGGTCGTAGCCGCCTTCCAGCATCGAGACCACCCGCCCGCCGCAGACGCCGTTCGCCACCTCGCAGATGGCCTCCGTCACCCAGGCGAAATCGTCCTCCACCAGGCGCAGCGCGGCGAGTGGATCGGCGCGGTGGGCGTCGAAGCCGGCGGAGACGATGATCAGGCCGGGTGCGAACGCGGCGAGCGCCGGCAGGATGTCCCGCTCCCAGGCCCGGCGGAAGGCGGCCCCATCCGTGCCCGCCGCCAGTGGTACATTCAGGATATTTCCCACCCCGGTCTCCGAGGCGGCGCCCGTGCCGGGGTAGAGCGGCGCCTGGTGGGAGGAGGCGAGCATGAGGCTCGGATCATCCCAAAAGGCGGCCTGGGTGCCGTTGCCGTGATGGACATCGAAATCCAGCACCGCCACCCGCTCCACCCCATGCGCCGCCTGGGCATGGCGCGCGGCGATCGCGGCGTTGGAAAACAGGCAGAAGCCCATGGGCGTGTCCGGCTCGGCATGGTGGCCGGGGGGGCGTACGGCGCAGAAGGCGCGGGGAAATTCGCCTTGCATGACGCAGTCCACCGCCTCCACCCCGGCGCCCGCCGCGCGCAGTGCTGCCTCGGCCGAGTGGGCGTTCATGGAGGTGTCGGGATCCAAATGGATCCTCCCCCCTTCCGCCGGACGGATGGACAGGATTCGGTCGATATGGGCCGCCGTGTGGACACGGAGCAATTGGTCGCGACTGGCCTCGGGTGCCTGGGCGCGGACCACTGCGGAGAATTCCTGCGCCTCCAGCGCCTGAATCACGACCCGCAGCCGGTCCGGGCATTCCGGGTGGTGCGGCCCGTTATCATGGCGGAGGCAGGCGGGATGGGTGAGCAGCAGCATCAGCCGCCGTTCTTTCCCGCCGAGTCGTCCCGCTTGCGCAGGGTGTAGCGATAGACCCCGGCGCTCTCGCTGAAGGAGACGAGCGCGTGACCCGTCTCCCGGCAGAAGGCCTGGAAATCCACGACGCTGGCTGCATCCGTGGCCAACACCGTCAGCCGCGCCCCGGGAGGCAGCCCGCGCAAGGCCTTGTTGGCCTTCAGCACGGGCAACGGACAGGTCAGGCCCTGGACGTCGAGCAGGGTTTCGTTCTTGGGGGCTTGGGATGGCGTTGCCATGAGACCGGGCAATCCACCACCTGGAACGGCGCAAGTCCAGCGCCGCCGACGAGGCTGTGACCACGGGCCCGCTGGACGCCGCTGCGGCACCCCGGCATTCATCCGGGATGACGATCAAGCTCGCATCCGGGATGACGATCAAGCTCGGCGTGGACCTCGGCGGAACCAAGACGGAGATCGTGGCGCTGGACGCGGCAGGCGAGGTCTTGCTGCGCCGCCGGAGGCCGACCGGGAACGGCTATCCCGCCATCATCGAGACCATCGCCGGCCTGGTGCGGGAGGCCGAGGCCGAGTTGGGCACGAAGGGCACGGTCGGGGTCGGCATCCCTGGCAGCGTCAACCCCCATACCGGCCTGGTCCGGAACGGCAACACCCAGGCGCTGAACGGCAACCCGCTGGACAAGGACCTGGGCGCAGCGCTGGGCCGCGAGGTGCGCGTGATGAACGACGCCAACTGCCTCGCGATGAGCGAGGCCTCGGATGGCGCGGGCGCCGGCTATCCCGTGGTCTTCGCGGCCATCCTCGGCACCGGGGTGGGCGGCGGCTGGGTCGTGCATGGCCGGCCACTGGACGGGCTGAACCGGGTGGCAGGCGAATGGGGCCACACCCCCCTGCCCTGGATGAAGCCGGAGGAATTCCCCGGGCCGAAATGCTGGTGCGGCCGCCATGGCTGCCTGGAAACCTTCCTCGCCGGCCCATCGCTGGCGCGGGACACGGACGGGCCGGGGCACCGCGACGCCAGCAAGGTGGATGACCGTGCCGAGGCCGGTGATCCGGCTGCAATGGCAGGGCTGGCCCGCCACGCGGACCGGCTGGCACGAGCCCTGGCCATGATCGTGAACATCATGGACCCGGACGTGATCGTGCTGGGCGGCGGCGTGTCGAACTTCCAGCACCTCTACCGGGAGGTGCCGGATCTCATGGCGCCCTGGATCTTCGGGGATGCGAAGAAGGTGAACCTCGTCCAGGCGAAGCACGGCGACAGCTCCGGCGTCTTCGGCGCCGCCCGGCTCTGGGACAGGGACTGATCAGCCGCCGCCGAGATTTCCGGCCGAAGTCGTGATCCGCAACACCTGCACGGCCTCGGGCAGCTCGATCAGGAACTCCGCGTCGCGATCCAGGTGATGGATCCGCGTCGGATCGCCGCCGGTGAAGACGGACATGGAGGGAATGTTCCGCCAATAGGAGATGGTGATGAATTCGGTCTCCCCCTCGCGGTCCTCGCGAAGGAGCCGCACGCCAAGCGCTTTTTGCTCCAGCGGCCGAATACCGTTCTCGTAGAGATAAGCGGCGTATTCCTCCGCCCGCTCGGCGGCGACACGCCCGCGCCATATCCGTGCGATCCCCGGCCGGTCAGGCATTGGAACCTCCCTCCGCATCCCGGCACGCAACGTCCCTCCCCCGCTGCGGTTTGCTCCAGGGCGACTCGGGACATGTTCCTGTTCCGTGCTAAACCTGTCCCATGCCCTCCCTCTGCCGGGACTGCTTCGCTCAGAGCGACCGAACGGCCCGCCGCTGCACCGGCTGCGGGTCCGCCCGCATGGCGTCCCATCCAGAGCTCTTCTCCCTTGCCATCGCCCATGTCGATTGCGATGCCTTCTTCGCGAGCGTGGAGAAGCGCCACCGGCCGGAGTTGGCCAGCCGCCCGGTGATCGTGGGCGGCGAGCATCGCGGCGTGGTCGCGGCAGCCTGCTATGTCGCCCGTACGCGCGGCGTGAAATCCGCCATGCCGATGTTCAAGGCGCTGAAGGCCTGCCCCGATGCGGTCGTGATCAAGCCCGACTTCGCGAAATACGTCGCCGCCTCCCGCCAGGTGCGGGCGTTGATGGAGGGGCTGACGCCGCTGGTCCAGGCCATGTCCATCGACGAGGCGGTGCTGGACCTCTCGGGCACCGAAGCCCTGCATGGTGCCCCGCCCGCGGTGGCCCTCGCCCGCTTCGCCCGGCAGGTAGAGCGGGAGGTGGGGGTGACGGTCTCGGTCGGCCTCGCCCCCAACCGCCTGCTCGCGAAGATCGCGGTGGAGCGGGACAAGCCGCGCGGCCTCGCCTGCATCGGCGCCGCGGAGGCCGCCTCCCTCCTCGCGCCCGAGCCGGTGACCATCCTGCCAGGGGTGGGCCCCGCCTTCGCGGCGAAGCTCGCGGCCATGGGGTTCGCCACCCTCGGCCAGCTCCAGGCCCTGGACCAGCGCGAGGCGATGCGCCGCTTCGGAGAGGATGGGATCAACCTCGTCGCCCGCGCGCGGGGCGAGGATTCCCGGCCCGTCCGCCCGGAGCGCGACACGAAATCCATCTCCGCCGAGACGACCTTCGACCGCGACCTCACCCTTCCCGCCGAGATGGAGCCGATCCTCTGGCGCCTCTGCGAGAAGCTGGCCCGGCGCATGGGGGAGAAAGGCTTCGCCGCCGGCGGGTTGGTGCTGAAGCTCAAGACCAGCCGATTCGCGCTCCGCACCCGTCATGCCCGCCTGCCCGGCCCGAGCGCCGTGCCCGAGACCCTTTATGCCGCAGCCCTGCCCTTGCTGGCGCGGGAGGCGGACGGCACCGCCTTCCGCCTGATCGGGATCGGCGCACAGCCGCTGGTGGAGGCCGCGGGCGCGGATCGCGGTGACCTGGTCGATCCCGAGGCGCCGCGCCGCGCCGCGCGATGGGCCGCGATGGAGGCGTTGCGCGCCCGCTTCGGCGATGGTGCCGTGCAGGCCGGACGCAGCCTTGCGCGGCGCTGAGCGCCGCTTCAGGCAGCCAGGCGGGCCACGGTGGACGCGATGAACAGCCCGATCGCCATGTCGAGCAGCACGAAGACCACGGCGCGGATGCCGCTGATCCGAAGCGCGGATTTCGCCACGAACCACTCCATCCACAGAGCATAGCCGAAGACCGCCAGAGTGAGCGCCCCGCCGAACCCGGCCGGCAGGAGCGGCCCGAGCAGGGTCGCCAGCAGCAGCGCCCCATATTGCGCCAGATTCGTCCAGTTCCAGGCCGCGATGAAAAGCGGCCAGAGCGCCCCGCGCCCCGAGGCATCAGCCAGTGAGGCCGAGGCCAGCGGGAAGACGACCCAGCCCAGCACATAGCCAATCAGCTCCGCCGGCAGCCCGGCGGTGATCAGGGCACCGCTGGCCAATGACCGGATCAGCATGAAGGGTATGAGGCAGAAGGCGCCAGCCCAGAAGGACCGTGCCGCACCCTCCATCGTCAGAAGGGCGAAGCGCAGCCCCTCCTGCTTGCCCTGCGCCAGCAGGAAGGCCGCCCGCAGCCCGGCGAGGATCTGGATTTCGGTGCTGACGGCGGGGTTGCTCAGCCCAGGCACTCCCGGATCACCGCGCCATAAAGAGCGGAGAGTTGCCGCAGCTCCGCGACCGGCGTGCGCTCATCCACCTTGTGCATGGTCGTGCCGACCGCGCCCAGCTCCGCCACCGGGCAGAGGCGCGTGATGAAGCGCGCATCGGAGGTGCCGCCGCCCGTATCCAGCGCGCCCTCCTCGCCCGTCTCGGCCCGCACGGCGCGGCGCAGCGCCTCGACGAAGGGGCCGGGCTTGGTCAGGAAGGCCTCGCCGGAGCAGGAGAAGGAGGCGTCGTGGCGCGGCGCCTCCTCGGCCAGGATGCCGCGGATCCAGGCCTCCAGGCTCGCGGCCGTATGGGTGTCGTTGAAACGGATGTTGAGCCGGGCGACGGCCTTGCCCGGCACGATGTTGTCGACGGGATTGCCCACATCGACCGAGGTGACCTGCAGTGTGCTCGGCTGGAACCATTCGGTGCCGGCATCCAGAGGCTTGGCGGTCAGGCGATGAAGCACGCGGACGAGCCGGTGCACCGGGTTGTCCGCCCGATCGGGATAGGCAACGTGGCCCTGGATGCCATGCACGGTGAAATGGGCCGTCAGGCTGCCGCGCCGCCCGATCTTGATCGTATCGCCCAGCCTTTCCTTGCTGGTCGGCTCGCCTACCAGACACATGTCGGGAACCAGGTGGTTCTCCGCCATCCAATCCAGCACGCGGGTGGTGCCGTCGGTCGCCACCCCCTCCTCATCGCCGGTGATCAGGAAGGAGAGCGTGCCGCGGTCGGCGGTGCCGTCGGCCACCGCATCGGCAGCCGCCGCCACGAAGGCGGCGACGCCGCCCTTCATGTCCACGGCGCCGCGCCCATAAAGCGTGCCGTCCTCAACCGCCGCCGCGAAGGGCGGGTGGGTCCAGCCTTCCCCCGGCGGCACCACATCCGTGTGGCCGGCAAAGCAGAGATGCGGCCCGTTGCCACCCGATCGGCGGAGGGCGAAAAGATTCTCCACCTCCCCGAAGCGCAGCCGGGTGCAAACGAAACCGAGCGACGCGAGAGCCTCCTCCAGCACCGCCAGAGCCCCCTCATCCGCCGGGGTGACCGAGGCGCAGCGGATCAGCTTTTGCGCGATGGGGAGGGGATCGGTCGCCATCAGTCGCGCAACAGCTCGTTGATGGAGGTCTTCTCCCGCGTCCGCGCATCCACGCGCTTCACGATCACCGCGCAGTAGAGCGACGGGCCGGGCGAGCCATCGGGCAGCGGCTTGCCGGGCAGCGTGCCGGGCACGACCACGGAATAGGCAGGCACGCGGCCGACGAAGGTTTCGCCCGTCGCGCGGTCGATGATCTTGGTGCTGGCACCGAGGAAGACGCCCATGGAGAGCACCGCCCCGCGCTCGACGATTACGCCCTCCGCGACCTCGGAACGCGCGCCGATGAAGCAATCATCCTCGATTACCACGGGATTGGCCTGCAGCGGCTCCAGCACGCCGCCGATGCCGACGCCGCCGGAAAGATGGCAGTTCTTCCCGATCTGCGCGCAGGAGCCGACGGTGGTCCAGGTGTCCACCATCGTGTTGCGGTCCACATAGGCGCCAAGATTCACGAAGCTGGGCATCAGCACCACGCCGGGCGCGATAAAGGCGGAGCGGCGCACCACGGCGCCCGGCACGGCGCGGAAGCCGGCCTCCTTGAAGCGGTTCTCGCCCCAGTCCGAGAACTTCAACGGTACCTTGTCATAGGCACCGGCGGCCGTATCCATCACCACGCTGTCCTCCAGCCGGAAGGAGAGCAGCACGGCCTGCTTCAGCCACTGGTTCACCCGCCAGCCGCCATTCCCGTCCGGCTCGGCGACGCGCGCCTTGCCGGAATCGAGGGATTCCAGTGCGGCCTCGACGGCATCACGGTCCTCGCCTCTGGTGGCGGGCGTCAGCTCGGCGCGGCGCTCCCAGAGCGCCTCAATGCGGGGCTGGAGGGCGGCGAGATCCATCGGGGCGTCCTGCGTCTGGGGCGCGGACCCCATCGCGCCTGCGGCGCGGGCTGTCAACGAGCCGCGGTGGCAGGGGTGATTCAGCAATCCTTCACCAGGGGCGGCGCAGCTTCGGATTCAGCGAGGCTCCACCCCTGTGGCGCCCCGCCGAGACCCTGGAGGCGACGATGCAAGCCATGATGGCCGCCTCGCCCCGCCGCATGGACGATGCCGCGCGGGCGAGAATGGCGGAACGAACCGATACGCCGAAGGAAATGCTGTTTTTCCTGGCCAACGACCCGGCCACTTCCGTGCGGGCCGCGATTGCCGCCAACGCTGCCACCCCACCCCTGGCCGACCAGCTCCTGGCTCGCGACTCGGAGCCGGGCGTGCGGCGGGTGCTCGCCCGCAAACTGGCCTCCCTCGCCCCGCTGCTGGATCCCGAGAGCAACGACCGCCACCGCCGGGCAACCTGGGATGCGCTGCGTCTTCTCGTGCATGATGATGTTGTCGCAGTCCGGGCGGCGGTGACCGAGCTTGTGGCCGATCAGGCCGATGTGCCGCGCCAGCTCATCCTTCGCCTGGCGCGCGATGCCGCGATGGCCGTGGCGGAGCCGGTTCTGCGCGGCTCCCCCCTGTTGGAAGAGGGAGACCTCCTGCAGCTCATCGCCGACCCGCCGGTGCAGGAGACGCTCGGCGCCATCGCGCGCCGGCCAAACCTGCCCGAACGGCCGTCGGATGCCATCGTGGCACGGGCGGAGGTGGCTTCGGTCGCGGCCCTGCTGGCCAATGCCACCGCCCGGATCCGGGAGGCGACTCTCCTCGCCGTCGCGGCAAACTGCGCCACCCACACAACCTGGCAGGCGGCCCTGGTCCGCCGCCCAGCCCTGAGCGCGAGCGTCATTGAGGGTTTCCGCGGACTGCTGGGAGAGGAGGCGTTGCGCGCCCTTCTCTCCCGCCCGGACCTCGACGCGACCGCACTGGCGCCGCTCGGGGCTGGAACCGAGCCGGCACATGCGGCCGAGGCCGCGCCGGGCAGCCTGGACGAGGAGAGCTTCGTGATCGCCGCACGCAAGGGATTCCTGGCCGAATGCGCCAGAATCCTCGCGGCCCTCAGCGGCCTTCCGGGCGGGGTACTAACCCGGGCGCTGGCTTCGCGGGAGGCGCCCGTGCTGGTCGCGCTGTGCTGGAAGGCCGGGCTGTCCAGCCGGGCCGCCACCTTGGCACAGATGCGCCTGGCCGGCAGCGCGCCGGAAGAGCTTCTGACCCTGCCGGGCGGCGAATGGGCGATGTCGCCCGAGGCCATGGAGGCCCTGGTGGAGAGCCTGCTCGTCAGGGCTTGATGAGGGTGCCCGGCCCGGCGGCGGTGAACAGCTCGGCAAGCACTGAATGCGACACGCGGCCATCAAGGATGACGGCCCCCTGCACGCCCTTCTCGATGGCGTAGATGCAGGTTTCCACCTTCGGGATCATGCCGCCCGAGATCCACCCCGCCTCGATGCCGGCACGCACCTCGGCCACCGTCATCTCCGGGATATGGACGCCATCCGGGCCGCGCACGCCGGCCACATCGGTCAGCATCAGCAGCCGCGCGGCGCCGAGCGCCCCGGCGATCGCGCCCGCCACGGTGTCGGCATTGATGTTATAGGTCTGGCCATCCGCGCCGACGCCGACAGGAGCCACCACGGGCACGATGTCGGCACCGATGAGCAGTTCCAGCAACTTCGTGTCGACATGCTCCGGCTCGCCCACGAAGCCGAGGTCGAGCACGCGCTCCTCATTGGTTTCGGGGTCGCGCATCATGCGCTCGGCCTTGCGGGCACGGATGAGGTTGCCGTCCTTGCCGGAGATGCCGACCGCAATGACGCCGGCGCGGGTGATCGCCTCGGCCACCTGCTTGTTGACGGTGCCGGCCAGGACCATCTCGACCACGTCCACCATCTGCGCGTCGGTCACGCGCAGCCCGTTCACGAAGGTGGACTCGACGTTCAGCCGCTTGAGCATCGCGTTGATCTGCGGGCCGCCGCCATGCACCACCACGGGGCTGACGCCGACCTGTTCCAGCAGCGCGATGTCGCGGCCGAAGCGCAACGCGCCCTCCTCCTCGCCCATGGCGTGGCCGCCATATTTCACGACCACGATCTGGTCGTCGTAGCGCTTCAAATAGGGCAGCGCGCCGGCGAGGATCGCCATCTGGTCATGCGCGTCGGTGGTCATGGTTCTTTCCCAGATGGCGGATCGGCGGCGGTGGTAAGGGGCGCCCCCCCGGCTGGTCAACCCGGGGAGGATCTGACGGCCGGCCCGGTGCAGACCCTCCGGGCCAGCCTGAGGCAGATCCTTCGGGTCAGCCTGAGGCAGATCCTTCGGGTCAGCCTGAGGCCGCGATCTCAGCCAGCGCCGCGCGCAACTCCGGAATACCCGTTCCCTTGTTGGAGGAGGTGGTGATCACCACCGGATGGGCGGCCACGCGCTTGCGGACGATCTCCGCCATCTCCTCCTGCCGCTTGAGCAGGCGTGAGGCGGGCTTTGTGTCGTCGGACTTCGTCAGCACGATCTGGAAGGGCACCGCGGCCTCGCCGAGCAGATCCATGGCGGCGCGGTCGCCATCCTTGGTCTCGATGCGGGCATCCATCAGAAGCATCACGCGGCGAAGCGTCGGGCGGCCGCGGAGATAGTCGAACATCAGCCCCTGCCAGTCGGCCTTCACCGCCTTGCTAGCCTGGGCGAAGCCATAGCCTGGCATGTCCACGATGGTCAGGCTCGGGCCCTTGCCGCCCTCGGCCGCCTCCCCCGCCGCGAAGAAGTTGAGTTGCCGGGTGCGTCCCGGCGTGTGGGAAACACGGGCAAGGCCGTGATGCCCCGCCAGCGCATTGATCAGGGATGACTTGCCCACATTCGAGCGGCCGCAGAAGGCCACCTCCGGCGCCTCGGCCGGGGGCAGGCCCTCTAGCTTCTGCGCCGCGAAGAAGAAGCGGACCGGCCGCGCGAAGAGAAGGCGCCCGGCTTCGAGCCGGGCCTCCTCCTCGGGCGCCAATCCGCCGGATTCGGCCGTGGTCACGTCTGCGCCAGAGCCTTATCGGCCCGCCTCGCCGCCCGGTCGTGGCGCATGATGTAATATTGCTGCGCGACCGAGAGCAGGTTGTTCCAGGACCAGTAGATCACGAGGCCCGCGGGGAAGCTGGCCAGCATGAAGGTGAAGATGATCGGCATGAAGCCGAAGAGCTTCGCCTGGATCGGGTCCGGCGGCGTCGGGTTCAGCTTGAACTGGACGTACATCGTGATGCCCATGATGATCGCCCAGGCCGGCATGTGCAGGAACAGGGGCGGATCCCAGGGGATCAGGCCGAACAGGTTGAACAGGTTGGTCGGGTCGGGTGCCGACAGGTCGCGGATCCAGCCGAAGAAGGGCGCGTGCCGCATTTCGATGGTGACGAACAGCACCTTGTAGAGCGCGAAGAAGACCGGGATCTGCAACAGGATGGGCAGGCAGCCCGCGGCCGGGTTGATCTTCTCGGCCTTGTAGAGCGCCATCATCTCCTGCTGCATCTTCGCAGGGTCGTCCTTGTTGCGCTCCTTCAGCTCCTGCATCTTCGGCCCCAGCACCTTCATGCGGGACATCGACTTGTAGGACTTGTTGGCCAGCGGGAAGAACAGGATCTTCAGCGCCACGGTGAAGACCAGGATGGCCACGCCGAAGTTGCCGAACAGCTTATAGAGCCAGTCCAGCGCATAGAAGAACGGCTTGGTCAGGAAGTAGAACCAGCCGAAATCGATCGCCTTGTCGAAATCGGTGATGCCGAGGTTGGACGCGTAGGCATCCAGCAGATGCACCTCCTTCGCGCCGGCGAAGAGGC